>CAZDYB010000039.1:0-11048 GCA_964509045.1 uncultured Akkermansia sp. | reverse complement strand
CATCCCGACTACCTTCCCGAGGAAGACCGGCGCCGGACCGACTTCACCTCCGGACGGGAGCTGGGGCGTGTCTGGCGCCTGCGTACCACTCCTCCCGCCCGCGAACGTCGGATCCGTCCCCGTCCCATACCCATCGCCTTCACCAACCAAACCATCCCCCTCCTCAACGACCTCTCCAGCACCAACCGCTGGCGTCGCGACACCGCCTTCCGCCTCCTCCTGCACTCCGCCTCCGATACCAATCTCCCACCCCTCCTCCACACCGCACTCGAAGGCAGTCGGACCGTCACCACCGCCGCCCGCATCCTCCAACTCCTCGAACGGATCGAAGGCCTGGATCCCGACACCCTCCTCACCTGTCTCGCCGCCCCACAACCCGAACTCCGCGAACTGGGCCTCCGCTTCGCATCACCCCTTCTCACCTCCCACGCCTCCATCGCCACCGCGGTGGCCGCCTCGGCCCGCGACGATGACCCCCGCGTCCGGTTCCACGCCGCCCTGACCCTCGGCGGCCTTTCCTCCGAGGCTCCCGCCCTCGCCATCCCCGCCCTCGCCGCCATCGCCCTGCGCGATGGCCACGAACGCTGGACCCGCGCCGCCGTCCTCAGCTCCATCCCCCAACAGGAACGCGCCTTCCTCTTCGCCCTCCTCTCCCAGGCGCCCGTCGTCAATGACCCCGCCCTCCCCGTCCTCGATGACCTCGGGGCCCTCCTCGGCCGCATGATCCCTCCCGAGTCCCAGGGCGAACTCGTCGAAACCCTCTTCGCCATCCCCGGCATCGACCTCGCCCGTTCCCTCGTCCTTCTCGGCGCCTTCGTCGATGCCGCCCCACAGCTCCCCGAATCGCTCACCGTCCTTTCCGCCCGTTGCGGCGCCGGCTCCAAATGGCGCGTCCTCCAGGAAGCCGCCTCCGCGGCCATCGAACGGGGCGAATCCCTGCCGGTCCTCCGCCTCGCCGGTGTCCGTCTCGCCTCCCAACTCGATCCCGTCACAACCCGCCAATCCCTCGCCGCCCTGCTCCAGTCCGAAGCCCCAACCCCACTCCTCGCAGTCGCTGCACGCCATGCTTCCGCCCCGCCCCATGCGGACATTGCCCCCTCCCTGCTCGCCCCGGATCAATGGCAACAGCTTCCCCCAGCAAACCAGGCCGCCCTCCTCCAGGCCCTCATCGCACGCCCTTCCCAGATCCCACAGGTCATCGCCGCCCTCGCCTCCGGTACCATCGCCCGACACCAACTCTCCGTCGCCCAACGCGAATCCCTCCTCCGCGTCACTGACCCCAAACTCCGCGCCCTCGCAAAGCCCCTGCTCCAGCCCGGCGCCCCAGCCGATCGCCAGGCCGCACTGCACGCCGCATCACCCAGCCTCGATCTCCCCGGCAATTCCACCTCCGGCCGTCTGGTCTTCCACAACCTTTGCGCCGCCTGCCATCGCCTCGACGGCGACGGCGTCAACGTCGGCCCCGACCTCTACAGCGTCCGCAATCAGCCACCCGAATCCCTCCTGCTCCATCTCCTGGTCCCCAGTCAGGAAATCTCCCCCCAATACCTCCAGTACCGCTGCGAAACCAGGGACGGATCCGTCCACTCCGGCCTCCTCCTGTCCGAATCCGAAGGCGCCATCACCCTCCGCATGCCCCAGGGCCTCGAACAGACCCTCGCCCGTGCCGACATCGTCCGCCTCGAATCCGTCCCCGAATCCCTCATGCCCGACGGTCTCGAAAAGGCCATGTCCCACCAGCAACTCGCCGACCTCCTTGCCTTCCTCAAGGGTTCACCCCCTCCAACCTCCACCCCCTGAACCGGCCCGGCCCAATCCGTCCCGCTGGCACAGCACTTGCCCCTGTCGACGCTTCCCTGAAATGAGATTCCCCTTCCAGTTCCTCGTCACCCTCGCCCTCTTCACCCTCGCCTTCGTCGGCCGGTCCTCCCTCGCCGGTCCCATCTCCGTCTCCGAAATCCACTACGCACCCCCCGTCGAAAATGAGGAGGAGTTCATCGAACTCATCAACACCTCCAACTCGACCTTCAACCTCTCCGGTTGCCAGTTCACCACCGGCATCACCTACACCTTCGGCAACGTCTCCCTCGCCCCAGGCCAGCGCATCGTCGTCTGCCGGGATCGTTCCCTCTTCCGCACCCGCTACGGCACCCCCGCCAACCTGGCCGCTTCGTCCTTCTCCGGCCGCCTCTCCGACGAAGGCGAAGTCCTCGTCCTCGCCGCCGCAAACGGTTCCGAACTCTTCCGCTTCCAATACGGCGTCGACGGCGCCTGGCCCCAACGCGCCAATGGAATCGGATCTTCCCTCGAAGTCATCGATCCCACGGGCAATCTCCAGGATCCCACCAATTGGAGGGCCTCGACCGAATACGGCGGTTCGCCCGGTGTGCCCGGGATCGGCCGCATCCATCAGGTGGTCATCAATGAGGTCCTCGCCCATGCCGACCCTCCGTTCGAGGACGCCATCGAACTCCACAATGTCACCGACCAACCCGTCGACATCGGCGGTTGGTACCTGTCCAGTCCCAGGTCCCGGCCCATGCGCTATCGGATTCCCGCCGGCACCGTCATTCCGCCCGGTGGATTCCGCGCGTTCTACCAGTTCCAATTCGGAAGCCCCACGCCGGCGCCGGGCGACGAGGCATTCGCCCTGAACTCCGCATATGGCGACGAAGTGGTGTTGCTCTCCACCGATGCCTCCGGCATGCCCCGGCACTGGATGGATGACGTGAGCTTCGGCGCCACCGGCAACGGCATTTCCCTCGGCCGGTTCCCCGATGGCTCCGGCCCGTTGACCCTGCTGGCAACACCCACGTTTGGCACTGATGTGAAGGCCTCGGATTCCCCCGTCCGCCTGAACGAATTCCGGACCGGTACCGGCGCTTCCAACAGCTACGCGCTGGTGGGCCCCATCATCTTCAACCGGATCCAGTACCAACCCGCACCGGGAGCCGACGAGTTCATCGAACTGCTCAACACCGGCGAATCCTCCGTCGCCCTTTTCGATCCCTTCAATCCAGTCGGCACCTGGCGCATCACCGATGCCGTCCAGTTCACCTTCCCCACCGGCATCTTCTTCGCCCCAGGCGAAAAGGCCCTCGTCGTGCCCATCCAACCCGACCTGTTCCGCTCCCGAAACCAGATCCCCGAATCCATCCGCATCCTGGGCCCCTACTCCGGCTCACTGCCCGACGCCGGGGGACGCATCGCCCTCGATCGTCCCGATCCCCCCCAACAGGCCGGCGAACCCGATGCCGGCTACATCCCCCGGATCCGGGTCGAGGAAATCAACTACTCCGCAAACGCACCCTGGCCGTCCGGCGCCAATGGAACCGGCGCCGCCCTGCTCCGTCGCGACCCCACCCTGTATGGCGATGATCCCTCTGCCTGGATCCTGGACCGGATCCTGAATGTTCCTGACCTGCGGATCTCCTGGGACGGAAATGTCCTCAACCTGCAATGGGAAGCCGTTCCCGACTCCGCCGTCATCCTCGAGGAATCCAACAGCCTCGGTGGAACCTGGAACACTGCCGCCAACCTTCCCGCCGGCACC
Organism: uncultured Akkermansia sp.; assembly: GCA_964509045.1. Classification (GTDB taxonomy): domain Bacteria; phylum Verrucomicrobiota; class Verrucomicrobiia; order Limisphaerales; family UBA9464; genus UBA6176. The sequence goes on along the minus strand of CAZDYB010000039.1, from coordinate 7,495 downwards.
GCCTCCACCATCCTCCTCACCCCACACAACGAACGCTGGTTCCGACTGCGCCGCCCGTGATCCTGGCACGGCAAGAATCACTCGCCGGCCCGTTCCCGGGGCGGCGAGGGCCCCTCGCCGTGCTCGATCGGCGATCCAACGTCGCCGCTCCAATCAATCGCCCACCCCAGCCTGGGAATCACACATCCGGCATCGGGACATCCACCCACGCCCCGGGCTCAAGATCCCCGAGTTCATAGGGTCCAAACCGGGTCCGATGCAGGGAAATCACCACCGCCCCCATCGCCCCGAACATGCGCTTCACCTGATGATACCGGCCCTCCGTCAGTTCCAACCGCGCCTCACAGCCCGACCCGATCTCCAACCGCGCCGGCGCGCATGGATTCGCGTCGCCCAACATCCGAAGCGTGCCCGAAGCGAACACGTCCACCCATTCACCCAGCGGTTGGCGATCCAGGACAACCTCGTACAATTTGGGAACATGATGCCGTGGCGAGGTCCAGCGCTGGACCAGATGTCCCTGGTCCGTCAGCACCAACAACCCGCTCGCATCCTTGTCCAACCGACCCACGCTGCTGACCGGCGGATTCCTCCGCTTCCACCGTTCCGGCAACAGCTCATAGATGATCTTTCCCTCTTCTTCCTCGTGAGTGCAGATGGTGCCCACCGGCTTGTGGAACAGCACCAGGATGCCGTCCGGATGATCCACCGGCTCCCCATCCACCCGGACCCGTGCAGGATCCACGCGGACTTCCAGCGACTCCGCCGGGACATCGTCCACCGTGATCCGCCGACGTTTGATCCAACCCTTGGCTTCGCCTCGGGAACAATAACCGCAGGCCGACATCAACTGATCCAGTCGGCGTGGACGGGGCGTGCCCGTCATCACTGTCCCATCAGGTGGTTGAGGACCAACTGGTCCAGGTCCTGATAGTTGCGGTCATTGATCAATGCCTGGGCCTGCTTCTCCGGGAAGGACCGCGCCTTCTCGACCAGGCGCAGGAACGTGTCCCGCGAATTGCCCAGGTGCCGCAGGTAATGCTCCGGCTTGGTCGTCCGGAACGGGTGCACGTCGAAACAGATGAACTCTCCATGCCGCCCGTACCGGTTGCGCTCGATCGCCCGGACCTGGTTGAACGCCACCCGGAGGTTGGCCGATCCAAAAGGCTTGTCCTGGTCAAACTTGAGTCCGTTCTGATCGTTCAGATGCAGCGACCACAGCTTTCCGAAGGCCATGGCAAAATCGATTTCATCGGCCGGATCCAGCCCCGCCAGGATCGCATGAGCCGATTCGATCAAGGCACCAACCCGTGCCGGAGCCAGGGTCAACTGCGCCAGGGCCAGCGCATGCCCGATGGTGGGGATGTAGGCATGATCCATCGGTTCATTCGGCTTGGGCTCGATCGCCAACCGGATCTTCTTGTCATGGGCCAGCATCGCGTCCAACGCCTCCACCAACAGATCCACCGACCGCCGTCCATCCTTGGATTCCCGCATGTAGGAACCCTCGCGCGCCAACCACAGGACGATCAGATCCGTGCCCAGCACATTGGCGATGTCGATGCACTGCTTCGAACGGTCGATCGCGTAGCGTCGATGCCGCTTGTCATTGCTGGTGTAGGCGCCGTCCACCGTGTTCGGGTGGAACCACAGACGCGGCGCCACCATCTCCGCCACGACCCCTTCCCCATTCAGGCGCTTGGCCAGCTCACGCGCCTCCTTCAACACCTGCGCCGGTGACTTCGAATCAATCTCCGGCACCGCGTCGTCGTCATGGAACATCATGCCGTCAAAACCCAGTTCCTTCAGCGCCTGAAGCTTCCAGTCAAAGGTCTGCGCCGGTCGCGTCTCCGGACCGTACGGATCCCTTCCCTCACTGAAGTTCCAGGGGCCTGCGCAGAAACGATACCGGGGTGCTTTTGCCATAACGTGTGGGGGCAGCCTACCGACTCCACCCCAACGCGGGCAACGTCCGCGTCACACCCCAAGCAGATCACCCATCACCCGACCCTCGCTCAAGGCCAGCGGCCGACCCACCGGCGTCTTCAACTCCCGTTCCGGATCAATCCCCAACACCCGTTGGATCGTCGCATGCACGTCCGCCACCGTCACCGGCTCACCCGGTTCACGACTCTCCCCCTCCGGATCCGTCGTCCCCTTCACATACCCGCGACGAAACCCGCCACCCGCCAGGGCCACACTGAATCCGTACGGCCAATGATCCCGCCCCTCCAACGGATTCAACTTCGGCGTCCGCCCAAACTCTCCCCCGCACATCACCACCGTCGACTCCATCAAGCCACGCGCTTCCAGATCCCGCATCAGCGCCGCAAACGCCGGGTCCAACACCCGGATCTTCTCCGCCTGCAATCCGTGGTTGTTCACATGCGTGTCCCAGCCGTCCAACGTCACTTCCACACACCGCACCCCAGCCTCGATCAACCGCAATGCCGCCAGGCAACCCCGCCCAAACGAACTGTCCCCATACGCCGCCTTCTGCGACTCCGGCACCCGATCCAGGTCGAACGCCGTCAACTGCTCCGAGCCCATCATCCGCAAGGCCCGCTCCATCGACGCCCGATGCACCGTCCGTCCCGTCTCCAGATCCGCCGGTCGCCCCCGCGCAAACCCACGCTCCAACAGGGTCAGGTCTTCCATCCTCCGATCCATCCGCGCTCCCATCGCCGGTTGATGGATGTCCTGGATCGGCCCCTTGGGATCCCGGACCTGGAATGCGTCGAATTCCGCCCCCAGATACCCACCCCGCGCCGGCGATCCACCCGGCACGATCGAGATGTGTCGCGGGATGTCCATGCCCACATCCTCCAACTGGTGACATACCACCGCCCCGATCGACGGATGCACCACCGTCTGGCTCGGGCGATACCCCGTCTTCATCGCGTACACCGCCCGTTCATGGTCCGCTTCCTTGCTCATCACCGACCGGACCAGCGTCATCCGGTCCATCCACTCCGCCGACTGCACCATCCCCGCTCCAAACTCCACCCCGTTCATCGACGTCCGGATCGATGTCGTTCCCGCCGCAATCCGCTTGCCCGGATGGGGATCAAAGGTCTCCAACTGGCTCGGCCCGCCCGCCATCCAGAGCAGGATCAATGACCGCGCCGGACGCCCCCGAGGAGCCTTCTCCGCTTCCCGCGCCAACATCCACGAGAACGGCGTCAACCAGGCCAGGCCCGCTGCCCCAGCCCAGCCCAGCATCGCTCGCCGCGACAGATGCACCGCCGATCCACACGTCCCATCCGCCCGTTCCGTCATCCCGGATTTCATGCTCTCCTCCCTTCAGTGGTTCCACGAAAACTCCGTGGTATTCAACAGGCTCCAGTAAAGATCCTCCATCCGCGCCCCACGATTCCCCTCCCCTTCCTCCCGCAGTCGATCCGCAAAATGCGCCGCCTCCACCGGCGTCGGTCGTCGCGTCAATACCGCCAGAAACGCCGCCTCCACCGCCGCATCCTCGTCCGGTGCCACCACCCCGATCCGCGTCGCCGCATTCATCACGATGTTCTCCCCGGTCCGTTCCCGCACCAACTCCCCGTTCATCAACACCAACCGCTGCGGAATCGTCCCGGCATACCCCTCGAACTCGTCCGCACCCAGGTCACCAAACCGCTTCACGAAATCCTGCTGCTGAAAATATCGGATCAGACGGACCAGGACCGGCGAGTCCGCATCCACCGTGCGCAACCGAGCCGATTGCAACAACGCCCCCGCCACCTGCTCCGGTCGCAATCGGGTCAGCGGAAACGCCGCAAACCGCTCCTCCTGCTCCACCCTCACCGGCTCACTCCCTTCCGCCGCACGACTGTCCAACCGGAACACCTCCGTCGATGCCACCACCCGGATCAACCGGTGAAGGTCGTATCCGTGCCGCACCAGGTCGTCCACCAGGATCTCCATCCCAGGCGGAAACGGCCCCTCCAACGGGATGTCATCAATGGGTCCATGCAACGGCCGGTTGAATAGGATCGCCCAGGTCCGGTTCACCAGGGTCCGCGCAAACGCCCGGTTCTCCGGATGCGTCACCCAACCCGCCAACCGCGTCCGCAACGGTCCTTCCTTCGGCAGCAGTTCACCATGGAATGGCACCTCGGCCGGCACCACTTCCTTCTCCGGCCGACGCAGGTATCGGTATTCATACGCCCGCTCCGACCGGTCCCGCACTCCCGTCAACGACATCTCGGATCCCGCAAAGAATGCGGCCAGCTGATGAAAATCCTTCTGCTTCCAGCGATCCCCGAAAAAGTCGTCGTGGCATTGCACACAATCCATCCGAACCCCCAGGAACGCCCGCGATACCCGCCCCGCCAGCTTCTGTTCGTCCGGCCCCTCCGCATCGTTGTTCTGGTCCACCGTCGCCGTCACAAAATTGACCTGCGGTCGCGTCGTCCAGATCCCCTCCGCCGTGATCAATTCCCGCACCCACGCATCCACCGGCCGATTCTTCCCGATCATCTCCGCCAGCCAACTCACCAGCCGACGCCGCCGATAAACAATGAACGGTCCATCCTCCACCCCCACCAATACCCGGGCCCATCGCTCAGCCAGGTAATCCGCCATGCGCCCGTCTCCCAACAGGTGCGTCACCCATCCGTCCACCCGCGCACCCGCCGGCATCGATTCAATCGCCCGGATCTCTTCCATCGAGGGGATCGTGCCCGTCAACGCCAGCGACAATCTCCGGACCACCGTCCATTCCGAAGCCGGCTGCACCGGCTCCATTCCCGCATCCTTCCACGCCACCCGCCAGGCCCGGTCCACCTGCTCCGCCACCACCCGGATCGACGCGCCCTCCGAAACCGTCGCCGGGGCGGCCGCCACCGCCCGAAACCGATCCGGACGCAACCATGCCTGCGTCATCCAGCCAGCCACCGCCAGACCGCCCAGCCACCACAGCACGCTGCCCATCCGCACCTTCATCCGTCAGCAATCCTTTCCCAGCCCATTCCATCCCAGTCCACCTGAAACATTCCCCACCACCTTCCTGTCGGATAGAACCACCGCAAGAACCGAATGTTTCGAACCTCAGCCACCGCTGTCCCGGACCCCATGCAAGCCCTCGCCCGCCCTCGCCCGATGCAACGACTCTTCCGTTGGCTGGGCCGGACCTGGAACTCCCTGTTCGGCATCTCCGTCCTCGTCGCCAGCCTCGCCATCCTTTCCGTCATCCCCTTCCTCAATTGCCTCAGCCTCGGCTACCTGCTCCACGCCAGCAGTCGCGTCGCCCGTTCCGGTCGCTGGCGCGATGGCCTCGTGGGGATCCGTTCCGCCGCCCGGATCGGTGGCATGTTCCTCGGCCTCGCCCTCATCACCCTTCCCCTGCGGTTCGCCTCAGGTCTCTGGAAGGATGCCGAACTGGTCGCCCCCGGTAGTCCCCACGCCCGCTGGGGTCAGATCCTGGTCGGCGCCCTCATCGGGTTCACCCTGCTCCACGGGATGTGGGCCATCCGCCGGGGCGGTCGACTCCATCACTTCCTCTGGCCCGCCCCGATCCGCCTCCTCCGCTGGATCCAGGATCGGGAATCCCTTCCAGACCCCGGCACCAATCTCATGCCCTTCGTCCGGGGATTGCATCTCGACAACCTCTTCTGGTTGGGCGCCCGGGGATTCATCGGGACCCTGTTGTGGCTGGCAATTCCGGTCGGACTCCTGGGTGTCGCCACCCAACTCGCCCCGGAAAAGGGCGGTGCCCTGCTCTCGTTCATCGGCGCCGCACTCCTCATCCCGGTCACCGTTCACCTGCCCTTCCTCCAGGCACGTTTCGCCCTGGAGAACCGGTTCAAGTCCCTGTTCGAAATCCGCGCCATCCGCAACCTGTTTTCCCGGGCTCCACTCGCCTTCTGGATCGCCCTGTTCGTCACGGTCCTCTCCGCCATCCCCCTCTATCTCCTCAAGATCGAGCTTCCCCCATCCGAACTCCAATGGCTGCCCGCCCTCCTGTTCGTGCTCTTCATGTTTCCAGCACGGATCCTCACCGGCTGGGCCCTGGGTCGCGCCCTGAGACATCCCCAACCCCGACATGGCTTCATCCGCTGGACCAGCCGTCTCGCCCTGCTCCCCGTCGCCTTCGCCTATGTCCTCTTCGTCTACCTCGCCCAATACCTGTCCTGGAACGGCACCCGCGGCCTGCTCGAACAACACGCCTTCCTCGTACCCGCCCCCTGGGCCAGCCTGTAACCCCACCACCCTCCCAGGAAATCCAACACAACCATCCGCACACCGCCCGCCACGTCCCGGATTGCGGTAGTCCTCTGCCGCCTGGAACCCTGCCCAAACCAGATCGGCTCCCCATCCCCAGCCCGGGACCTTCTCCGCGTCCGACAACAAGAAGGGCACTGACCCGACGTCAGTGCCCTTCCCATTCCAACAGCCAAGCCGTGGTTCAGCCCAACTTCACCAACAGATCCTCGTTGGTCTTGTACTTCTTCAACGCATTCAAAAGCGTCTCCATCGCCTCGACCGGTTGGAGATCCGTCATCATGCGCCGCAACTTCCGGATCGCCTCCAGATGCCGCGGCTCAAACAGCTTCTCTTCCTTCCGCGTTCCCGACTTGGGAATGTCGATCGCCGGATACAGGCGTCGCTCCGCCAGCTTGCGATCCAGGATCAACTCCATGTTGCCCGTGCCCTTGAACTCCTGGAAAATCAACTCGTCCATCCGCGATCCCGTATCGATGAGCGCCGTCGCCAGGATCGTCAGCGAGCCTCCCTCCTCCACCTTGCGCGCCGCGGCAAACATCTTGCGCGGAATCTCCAACGCCCGGGCATCCACACCACCGGTCATGGTCCGACCCGACCCGCCATGCACCGAGTTGTAGGCGCGGGCAACACGGGTCAGTGAATCCAACAGGACGAACACGTCCTTGCCCGCTTCCACCATGCGCTTCGCACGCTCGATCATGAAGCGGCTCAGGCGCACATGGGTCTCCAGATCCTGATCGTTGCTCGACGCCACCACCTCCGCCTTCACCGATCGTTGAAAGTCCGTGACCTCCTCCGGCCGCTCATCAATGAGCAATACCAGGCAATGCACGTCCGGATGGTTCGTCGTGATCGAATTGCAGATCTGCTTCAGGATGGTCGTCTTCCCCGTCCGCGGCGGTGCCACGATCAATCCGCGCGTCCCCTTGCCGATCGGGGTCACCAGATCAATGATCCGGGTCTCCAACGAATCCGGCGTGGTCTCCAACTGGAACTTCTGGATCGGATCAATCGTCGTCAGGTTCTCGAACCGCAGCGCATGCAGATAGTCCTGATACGGGCGCTCGTTCACCTCCAACACCTCGCGCAACTGCGGACTGTTGCCCCGATGCGGCGGATTCACCGTACACTTGATGTGACACCCCTCCCGCAAGGCCAGGCGCTTGATTGAATCCGGCGTCAGGAAGACATCGCTGGGTTTCGGCGCAAAATGCGCCTTCGCGGACCGGAGAAAACCAAATCCCTTCTCCGATATCTCGAGATAGCCGTCATG
>CAZDYB010000038.1:6700-16129 GCA_964509045.1 uncultured Akkermansia sp. | reverse complement strand
CCGACCCGCTCCCATCCCCGATGGCCAACCCGGCATCGGGATGCGCAGCGCGACTTCTCCCAGCATCCCGCCAGCCACGGGATATACCCGCAGTTCCCGATCCGGATGACACTGCACGACCACATGACGGCCGTCCGGAGTGAAGACCACACCCTCGGGAATGCGACCGGTCGGCATCACCTGACGCCGGGTCCAACGTCCCTGTTCCCGCGCCAGCAGGACCACCAGGCCATGATCCCGATACAACGGCCCGTCCAGCGCCGTGTTCGATCCATTCATCAACACCACCACCGCCAGACGCCCGTCCGGGCTGATGTCAAAACTCTCCGGTCCCGCCGCCAACGGCACGAAATCCACCGTCTCGAACTGCTCCCCACGCAACTCCACCACCGTCATCGCGTCCGAATCCAGACCGTTCCCGGCACCCGCACCGCTGGTCAGGACCTGCGTCCCGTCCGGCGTGAACATCACCCGATACGGCCTCCCATACACTGAGATCCGCCGACCGGTATCGACCACCGCGTCACCCCGCCATTTCAACACCGCCAGGACACCGGCCCGGGTGATCGATGCCACCAACCACTGTCCGTCCGGACTGACCGCCACGTCCGACACCTCGGACTCCGCATCCGCGATCCGCACCGTCCGGGTCCGGGTCAATTGACCGGCATCGAAGCGGTACACCGACACCGAACCCTCCGCACGATTGGCCACCGCCACCCGTCTGCCATCCGCGCTGAAGACCATCCCGGACGGCTGCAAGCCGGTGTCGACCGTCGACGTCACCCGGGGTGGTTCAACCGCCAGATCGATGACATGGATCCGCTGCTGGGGTCGCCAACCATTGGTGCGTCCGGCATCCAGCACGATGGAATCCGCGATCAACACATGCCGTTGGTCCGGACTGAGCGCGACATTCGACGGTGGGCCGAGGACGGTGTTGGCGATGTTCGTCAGGTGACGGATCCCGGGGGGGAACCGCGAGAAGTCGAGCAGGCTAACCGTGTCCGGTGCGGCATCGGGAAAAACCCGTTGGGCGCCGGTCACCAGGTCGAGCTTGTTCTCATTGGCCGATACCACCCAATCCGCCCCAGCCAACACGTTCCCCATCACCATCAGCAACCCCCCGAAAAATGCGGCGGATCGGATCGACGAGGGTTGGCAAAGCGTCAACACGGGGAACATCGATCCGGTGTGCCCGCAGGATCCGGGAGCGTCAATGGCCAATGACGGGAACCGCGCTGGCCGGGTCCGCAATCCCTCCCCGGCCCCATTCAGGAATCGGGAATGGGGTGGAAATACCCTGTCCCGGGGAAATTCACATTGACCCCGCAATCGCCTTTCCAGTGTCATCAAACCGCCTCCCCGTCTTCATCTGAACGCGCCGCTGCGCCTTCCCTTCGGAAGGTCAGGCTGTGTCGTCCGGTGGTGTCGGACGGCAGATTCCTATGCATAAACCATCAACCATCCAATGGGCGGCACTCTGGGCCGCAGCAGGCCTTCTCGGCGTGCATTCCGCCCAGGCCCTCTCCATCAAATCCGTGGGCTCCGTCGTCAAGGGAACCCAGACCCAGGTCACCGTGGTCTTCGACGAAACTCTCGACCCCACCACCGCCACCACCGTCGCCAACTACACCCTCACCGGTCGCACCATCAGCTCGGCGACCCTCATGACCGGACTGCCCGCCGCCGATGCCATCGGCAACATCGACTGGCCCGCGCCCGGAGGTCGGACCGTGGACAACCAGTGCGTGGTCCTGACCGTCAACAGCGTCCTCACCGGCGCCCAGTCGCTGACCGTCTCCGGCGTGAAGGACAGCTCCGGCGCCGAGACCCTCGCCTCCACCACCCGCGCCTTCGTCGCCTCCGGTTATTCCTGGGTCACCGTCGGCAATTCCGCCAACGATCCCACCCGCGTGATCGCCGTCGGAACCAACGGCTTCGACATCTATTCCAACGGTTCCGCCAACTGGGAGGCCAACGACCAGATCTCCTACGTCTACCAGGCCATCCCCGCCACCCAACCCTTCGACGTCAAGGTCCGCGTCGAGTTCCAGGACACCTCCAGCCGATGGGGTCGCGCCGGCCTCATGCTGCGGGATGGACTGAACGCGGATGTGGCCACCACCACCGCCGACGGCGCCAATCCCGCCGCCCGCACCGTGTTCGCGCGCGCCAATCCCGCCCGGAAGTTCGATGAGAACTCCGGCACAATCGGCGTCGGCCAGAACCAGTATGAGTTCATCTACCGCTCCGAAGTGGGTGGGACCTATACCGGTCCCGGTGACGCCACCCCGCCCGCCTACCCGAATGCCTGGGTGCGGCTTGTCGGCGACGGCGCCGGCACCCTCACCGGCTATTGGTCGAACGAAGCCAACCCAGCCGACGACAACTTCAACCCAGCTGCGGGCTTCGACCTGAGCGTCGCCTACGGCAACATGCTGGGTGACAGCCCATCGGTCCTGTACCTCGGCCCCGCCTACTGCCCGGAGATCGGCAACATCCCGGCCGTCGCCGAAAGCATCGTGCCCGGTGTCCGTTCCCGCCGGTTCCTGGCTCAGTTCCGGGTCGTCCCGGTCGCCAGCCCGGTGGTCACCGGATTCAATTCCTTCGCCGCCGGCTTCACCGCCAGCATCCTGGACGGCGCCGATACCACCGTTGCGGACGGATCGGTCACCGCCACCATCAATGGCGAAGCCACCACCCTCACCCAGACCCGAAACGGCAATCGCGTCGATGTCAGTGCCATCCGCTCCACCGTGTTTTCCGTGGGATCGGACAACACCGTCGTGCTGTCCTATCGCGACAGCGCCGGTGCCACCCTGACCCGCACCTACAACTTCGTTCAGGCCCCGTACGTGACACTGCCGCCCGAATGGCGCGTCCAGGCCCCCACCGGCCAGGGCATCCACGGCATGGAAACCACCTTCGCCAATGCTTCCCACGGCAATTCCCTCGCCAACGTCGAAGGCATCTTCGCGGGAACCTTCCCCACCGATTTCCCGGCCGACCTGTTCACCAACATCGTGCTCTCCGCGAACTGGGGTAAGGTCGGCAATGGCGACGTCCAGGGTCAGTTCCACCGCAACGCCACCGGCTCCTACAAGGTCGACAAGGACAGCTATCCCGATGTCTACGGCTGGACCCCTGACCAGGTCGCCGTCCGCCTCGTCACCTACCTCCAACTCCAACCCGGCGTCTACCGCGCCGGCGTCGCCTCCGATGACGGCTTCCGTCTCAGTGTCGCCGCCGCGGCCGCCGATCCTGCCGGCATCACCCTGTCGCAGTTCGACGGCGGGCGCGGTACGCCCGCCTCTCCCGACCTCGCCGACTTCGTCGTGACCGAGGCCGGCATCTACCCGTTCCGTCTCACCTGGTGGAACGGCGACGGCGGTGCCGCCCTCGAATGGTCCATCATCGATGTCGCCAACAACCGTCATTACCTGGTCAACCAGCAACGCGTGGATACCGACGGTTTCGCCCTGACTCCGGGCACCCAGAACCTCCAGCCCGGTGCCATCCTGGCCTACAACTCCACGCCCACCGTACGGACGCTCAGCCCGCTCCTCACCACGTCCCCCGCCAACGGCAGCTATGACAACGACGTCCAGTCCGAGATCGTCGCCGCCATCAATGGCAACGGCGCAGGGATCACCATCAACAGCGTCTCCCTCAACGGTGTCGCCGTAACCCCCACCATCAGCACCGCCAATGGCATCACCTCCGCCCGGTTCACCCCGGCCGCACCGTTGCCCTTCAACATGCGCCAGGCCGGTACCGTCATCTATACCGCCACCGGTTACCCGAACCCGTTCACCAACCAGTTCGGATTCTTCACCCGCTCCGTCCGCGCCTCCGAACTCGCCACCGCCGGCGCGTTCGTGATCGAGGCCGAGGACTTCGACTTCGGCGCCGGCCAGACCTTCCCCGCGGCCAGCGTGATGCCCTATGAGGGCGGCGCCTTCGCCGAGCACGGCGCCCGCCTCAACATCGACTTCCAACGCGGCGATGGCCCGTTCAACGCCGCCAACGGGAGCCGCGACGGCTTCAACTACCGCACCGGTGCCGTCCAGGGCGGCGAGATCATCAACGATCCCAATGACGGCGGAGTCTATGTCCCCATGGGCGGCAACACCGGCGGCAATGCCTCCAATGGCGATATGCGCAGCGACCGCCCGGGCCAGGCCCCCGGGGAAACCTATTCCGTCGCCACCAGCTTCTCCATCGGCTGGGCCACCGGCTGGTATAATTATACCCGCACCATCCCCCAGGGGAATTACAACATCTACGCCGCCCTCTCCTATGACGGCCGCGCCGATGGCCAACTCGCCGGCCGCATGGATCGCGTCACCGCCGGTGGCGGCACCGCCAACCAGACCGTCGAACTCCTCGGCACGTTCTCCCGGTACGGTTCCGGCGGTTGGGGACCCTACGCGCTCGTTCCCATGGTCGATGGCAGTGGCAACCTCGCCAATGTCTCCCTCGGCGGCGCTTCCCCCACCACCCTCCGATACACCTCCACCAGCGGTGACTTTGACTGGTACGCCATCGTGCCGGCCGTCGCTCCCCCCATCGAACCCCGCGTCACCGGCATCCAACTCAACGGCAACACCATCGTGATCAACTTCACCGGCGGTGTCCTCCAGAGCTCGAGCACCCTCACCGGCACCTATGCCGATGTCCCCGGTGTCGTCGGCGAATCCGCCAACATCCCCGTTCCCGCTGCCGCCAATGGCGCTCAGTTCTATCGGGTGATCCGTCGCTGATCCAACCCCTCCCCATCACGGAGGCCGGACTCAGGTCCGGCCTCCTTTTTCTTTCCAGACAGATCGTCCCACCCCGCCGCACTCCATCCCCTCCGGTCTTGTCGCCATGCAGCCCCGTTCCTACAACCAACCCACGGTGCGCATCCTCCCCGCCTTCCTCCTGCTCCTCCTCCCCACCGTTCTCCACGCCAACCCCGGCTTCACCCGCATTCCCGCCTCTTCCTCCCATCTCTCCGGCTCCAACCTCCTCGCCTCCGCAACGTCCCTCACCAACCAGATGCTCCTCAATGGCTCCGGCATCGCCATCGCCGATCTCAACGGAGACCAACTCCCCGATCTCGTCGTCGCACGCCTCGAAGCCCCCACCGTCGTCTTCCGCAATCTCGGTCAGTTCAGGTTCACCCCCATCCCCCAACCCCATCTCTCCAACCCCTCCCCGCTCCACTCCGGTGTCGCCCTCGCCGATCTCGATGGCGACGGTCATCCCGACCTGGTCACCGGCGCCTTCTTCTCCGGTGTCCAGGCCTTCAGGAACGATGGCTCCGGCCGGTTCTTCCCGTTCCCCGACAACGCCGGCCTCAAACCCGGGGGCGCGCCCATGACCTTCGCCCTCGCCGATGTCGACAACGACGGCGATCTGGATCTCTACGTCTCCCAATACCGCGCTGTCGCCCTCATGGATCAACCCGGCGTCCGGTTCTCCTATCGCATGATCCAGGGCCGTCCCGAACTCGACCGCGTCGATGGCCGACCCGTCACCGAACCCGACCTCCAGGGTCGGTTCTCCACCCGATTCCACCCCGATGGCCGCATCGAACGTCTCGAGAACGGGCTCGAGGACGACTTCTACCTCAATGACGGTCAGGGCCACTTCACCCGCATCGACTGGAACTCGGGCCACTTCCAGTTCCACGACGGATCTCCCACCGGTCCGCTCATGGATTGGGGGCTTTGCGCCCTGTTCCGCGACCTCAACGGCGATGGCCTCCCGGATCTCTTTGTCTCCAATGATTTCCATTCCCCCGACCGCCTCTGGTGGAATCGGGGCAACGGCCGGTTCATCGAGGCCCACGAATCCGCCCTGCGCCACACCTCCCACTTCTCCATGGGCGCCGATGTCGCCGACATGGACCGCGATGGCCTCCCCGACCTGTTCGTCGCCGACATGCTCGGCAGATCCCATCTGCGCCGCATGACCCAACTCGCCGGCTGGACTCCCATCCCCACCACCCCTGCCGACGCACCCCGTCGCTCCTCCGCACGGCACAACACCCTCCACCGGAACCTCGGCGACGGCACCTTCGCCGAGGTCGCCCACTTCTCCGGCATCGAAGCCACCGACTGGACCTGGAGCGTCGGATTCCTCGATGTCGATCTCGACGGCTTCGAGGATCTCCTCGTCACCAGTGGCAACGAACGCGATTCGATGAACCTCGACGTCACCGATGACATCGAACGGGACATCGCCACCGGCCGCGCCCGCGAACGCGACCGCATCCCCCTCCGCACCCGGTTCGAACGTCTCGCCACCGGCCGATCCGCCTGGCGCAACCTCGGCCATGGGCGCTTCTCCGATCACAGCCGCGCATGGAACTTCCACCAACCCGGCATCGCCCAGGGCATGGCCTTCGGCGACCTCGACGGCGATGGCGATCTCGATGTCGTGGTCAACGAACTCAATGCCGAAGTCGGTCTGTACCGCAATGACTCCGTCGCCCCACGCATCGGCGTCCATCTCCGCAGTGCTTCCCCCAATACCCACGGCATCGGAGCGCTCGTCTCCCTCGATGGTGCCCCCGTCCCCCAATCCCGCGAGATGGCCGCAGGCGGACGTTACCTCTCCTCCGATCAACCCTTCCTCAGCTTCGCCGCCGGCCCCACCAACCGCCTCACCGTCCAATGGCCGTCCGGTCGCCATTCCATCCTCACCAACCTCCCCCACGGCCGCATCGTCACCGTCACCGAACCCACCTCCCCACCCACCTCCCCACCCACACCCCGCTCCCAACCCGCCCCACCGAATCCCTGGTTCACCACGTCATCACGATGCCCCCTACGACGACATCGCACGTCAACCCGGGCTCACCCGCAATCCCAGCCAACCCGGTCCGGCTCTCGCCTGGTGGGACGCCGACGCCGATGGCTGGGAAGATCTGTTCGTCAGTGGTGGCACCGACTCCACGCCGTTCTTCATTCCCTTCACCAACGGCATCCCCAACCCGGCCCGCGCCGTCACCGGCTTTCCCAAAGGCGACAACCCCGGCTGGGTCGCCCTCTCCACCGAACCCAATCACCCACGCCTCCTCAGCGGCCTGTCCGGGTACGAATCCGATTCCATCCACAGCGCCCGTCTCTTTCCCGTCGTTGCCGGCCTCACCCTCTCCAATGCCTTCCCCAACCTGCCCGCTTCGATCACCACCCTCGCCGCCACCGATCTGGATGGCTCCGGCTCACTCACCCTCTTCACCGGCGGCGGCCCGCTTCCCGGTCGTCATCCCCTCGCCACCCCGTCCATCCTCTGGCGTCATTCCAACTCCACCTGGCAACCCGTTCCCAACCCCTCGCCCCTCCTCAGCCAACTGGGCCCCGTCAACGCCGCCCGCTTCATCGATCTCGATCACGACGGCCAATCCGAACTCGTCGTCGCCGCCGACTGGGCTCCCATCCGCATCCTGAAGTTCTCCAACTCCCAATGCTCCGATGTCACCGCCGACTGGGGGCTCGCCCACCTCTCCGGTTGGTGGCGATCCCTCGCCGTCGGCGATTTCAATCACGACGGCCTTCCCGATCTCATCGCCGGCAATTGGGGTCTCAACTCCACCCATCGCCCCACCGCCGAACATCCCGTGCGCCTGTTCGCCGGCGATGTCGATGGCAACGGTCTCTTTACCCTGCTCGAAACCCACTGGGATGACGCCCTCCAACAGGATGTCCCCTGGCGCACCCGCGATGCCTTGTCCCTGCAATTCCCCTGGCTGTCCGAAACCTTCCCCACCCGCGCCAACTTCGCCGCCGCCAATGCCCGTTCCATCCTCGGCGATCGCTTCCCCAAAACCCGCGCCTTCGCCATCACCACCACCGAATCCGTCCTCCTCCTCAACCAGGGCTCCCGCTTCAAATCCATCCCGCTTCCCGCCCCCGCCCAATGGGCGCCCATCCCTTCCATCGCCGTCGCCGATGCCAACGGCGATGGCCATGACGATGTCTTCCTCTCCCAGAACCATCTCGCCCTCACCCCCGATGAGGTCCGTCAGGATGCCGGACGCGGTCTCTGGCTCCAGGGCGACGGTCGCGGCGGGTTCTCGCCGCTTCCCCCCGGCACCAGCGGCATCTCCCTCGCCGGTGACCTGCGCGGCGCCGCCGTCGGCGACTTCGATCACGACGGCCGCATCGACCTCGCCGTCGGCCAGAATCACGGCCCCGTCACCCTGTTCCACAACCGCATCGCGCCCGTCGGTCTCCGTATCCGCCTGATCGGTCCCCCCGGAAATCCACTCGCCCTCGGCGCATCCCTCACCGTCCGTCGCGTCGCCGGGAACGATCCCCATCCCGTCACCCGTTGGATCCCCAACGCCGGGGGTTCCCTCTCCAGCCTCTCCACCATCGTCCCCAAGCCCACCCACCCCTCCCACGTCGCCGTCACCTGGCCCGGCGGTCGCACCACCTCCATCCCGGTGCCACCTGACTCCACCTCGCTCGTCATCCGTTGGCAGCCATGAACCTTCCCACCACCCCACTCCCCCAACGCCGCAACTGCCCCTTCCCACGATGGATCGCCTGGCTTCTCCCACTCGCCTTCCTCAATCCACTCACCGCCACCCCAGGCTTTACCCGCCTCACCCCCGACATCACCGGCATCCACTTCACCAATCGCCTTTCCGATTCCGTCGCCGCCGCCAACCAGATCCGTCTCAACGGCTCCGGTCTCGCCCTCGCTGATGTCAACGGCGACGGCCTCTGCGATCTCTATCTCTGCGGGATCGAATCCACCAACTCCCTCTTCCTCAACCTCGGCAACTGGCGCTTCACCAACGTCACCGCCATCGCCTTCCCCAACCTCACCCCAGACCTTCGCGATTCCACCGGCGCCGTGTTCTCCGACGTGGATGGCGATGGCGACGCCGATCTGCTGGTCAATGCCATCGGTCGCGGCACCCGCCTGTTCCTCAACAACGGTCAGGGTGTGTTCACCGGGAAATCGGATTCCGGCCTGATCCAACGAGGTGGATCCACCTCGTTCGCCCTGGCCGACATCGATGGCGACGGGGATCCCGATCCCTACGTGGTGAATTATCGCACCACCACCCTCCGCACCACCGGCCTCGAACTCCTCAACATCAACGGTCGCCGCAGCGTCCGACCCGAGGATCGCGATGCCATCGAGATCACCCCCGAGGGCCGGGTGCTCGAACACGGCGAACCCGATGTCCTCTACCTCAACAACGGGAACGGAACCTTCACTCCGATTTCCTGGACCGATGGCGCCTTCTCCGACGAAGACGGTCGACCCCTTTCCAAGCCTCCCCACGACTGGGGACTCAGCGCCCAGTTCCATGACATCAATGGCGATGGCGCACCCGATCTCTACGTCTGCAACGATTTCCATTCGCCCGACCGCTTCTGGATCAATGACGGCAAAGGCCGCTTCCAAGCCGCCCCACGC
>CAZDYB010000038.1:0-6690 GCA_964509045.1 uncultured Akkermansia sp. | reverse complement strand
ATACCCCCACGTTTTCCATGTCGGTCGATTTCTTCGACTTCGATCGCGATGGCCGCACCGACTTCATCGTCGCCGACATGCTCAGCCGCAATCCAGCCCGTCGCCTCATGCAACTCGCCGGCGGCGATCCCTATGTCGCCGTGCCCGGCCAGTTCAATGATCGACCCCAGTTCGATCGCAATGCCCTCCAGTGGAACCGCGGTGACGGCACCTTCGCCGACATCGCTCCCTACGCCGGCGTGGAGGCCACCGACTGGACCTGGTCCATCGCCGCACTCGATGTCGATCTCGACGGCTTCCAGGACCTGCTCTGCACCACCGGCCACCTGTTCGACACCCAGGATCTCGACGCCGAGATCCGCATCCAACAGGCCGGGCCCTGGACCCGCGATCGTGTCCCGCTCAAACTCCTCCGCTTCCCCCGCATGGCCCAGGCCCGACAAGCCTGGCGCAACAACGGCAATCTCACCTTCAGCCCAGCCGGAGCCGACTGGGGATTCAATGACGTCGGTGTCGCCCACGGCATGGCCTTCGCCGATCTCGACGGCGATCTCGACCTCGATGTCGTCGTCAATGACCTCAACGGTGCCGTGGCCGTCTACCGCAACAACGCCACCAACGGACGCGTCGCCGTCCGTCTCCAGGGCGCATCATCCAACCCCACCGGCATTGGTGCCCGCCTCCATTTCTCCCAGGCCAATCTCCCCGCCCAGACCTCCGAAATGATCGCCGGTGGTCGCTACCTTTCCTCCGATGACACGCTTCGTGTCTTCGCCGCCCGCGACCCCGGCAACCTCGAAGTCCGTTGGCGCAACGGTCGCGTCTCCCGCATCCCCCAGGTCACCCCCAACACCCTCGTCGTCGTCCAGGAATCCCAATCCCTCCCTGCCGAACCCGAATCCCCCGCCACTTCCTCCCCACTGTTCACCGCGCTGCCACTCCTGCCCTCACCCGCCACCATCGCCACCACCTTCGATGACTTCGAACTCCAACCTCTCCTGCCGCGCAGACTGTCCACCGACACGCCCGGTGTCGCCTGGGCCGATCTCGACGCCGATGGCGCCCCGGAATTGATCGCTGCCGAAGCAGGCACCGGCGCCCTTCGTTCCTGGCACTACTCCACCAATGGATTCCTTCCCCGCTTCTCCGGACCCGACCCATCCCCCCGGATCCTCCAGGGTCTGCTCGCCATCCATCCCGACCCAACCGCCCCGCTCCTCCTCGGGTCCCTCTCCACCTTCCACGCCCCCACCCAACCCCACACCGCACTCGCCGCCTTTCATCCCCGTTCACTTCCCATCAGCCATCCCCCGTTCCCCGACGTCACCTTCCTGCCGGGCGCATTGTGCGCCGCCGATGTCGATGCCGACGGCGACCTGGACCTGTTCATCGGTGCCCGGGCCATTCCCGGACGTTGGCCCCAATCCGGTCCCTCCCTCTGGTTGCGCAACCATGGCGGACGCTGGATCCCCGATCCCGTCTGGTCCGCACCCTTCACCAACGCCGGTCTCGTCACCGGCGTCGTCGCCGCCGATCTCGATGGCGATGGCTGGACCGATCTCGCCCTCGCCACCGAAGCGGGCCCCGTCCGCGTCTGGCGAAACCAACAGGGCCGGGTCTTCCACGAAATCACCGCCGACCTCGGCCTCCACCGTCACCTCGGCAACTGGCACGGCATCACCGTCGCGGACTTCGACTCCGACGGACGCCTCGATCTCGCCGTGTCCAATGACGGTCTCAACACCGGCCTCGTCTCCGCCTCCGAACAAGGCTCCCAACCCCTCACCCATGGCCCACTCATCCTCCACGGCGACTTCGATGGCGATGGCCGGTACGACATCCTCGAAGGCCGATGGGATCCCATCGCCCGCCGACACGTGCCCGAACGCGATCTCGAATCCATGATGGACGGATTACCCCAACTCCCCGACCGCTTCGCCACCTACGCCAGCTTCAATCAGGCCGGACTCGATGCCGTCCTCGGTCCCGCTTCCAACCGTGTCGCCCGCATCCAACCCACCTGGTTCCCCTCCACCGTCTTCCTCAATCGCGGCACCTACTTTGAACCCCATCCCCTTCCCCCCATCGCCCAGTTCGCCCCCGCCTTCGGAATCACCGCCGCCGACTTCAACGGCGATGGCCATGCCGACCTTTTCCTCGCCCAGAACTCCCACGCCGGGCATCCCAGACAACCGCGCATGGATGCCGGCCGCGGATTGATCCTGCTCGGCAAGGGCGATGGCTCCTTCATCCCCCTCGACTCCAACTCCAGCGGCATCGCCCTCGACCCCGAACAACGCGGGACCGCCGCCGCCGATTTCGATTCCGACGGTCGCATGGACCTCGCCGTGGCCTTGGTCCATCGATCCCCGCAACTGTTCCACAACCGCGCCGCCATTCCCGTCACCCGCATCCGGTTGAACGCCGCCCCGGCCAATCCCACCGGCATTGGCACCACCATCCGCTGGATCGCCCCCACGAACACCCCCCGATGGATCGTCCATGCCGGCAGCAGCACCCTGTCCCAGGACGACTCCACGCTGCTCGTCCGTCGCCCCCCCGACGCCACCGCCCTGGAAATCACCTGGCCCGGCGGCCGAACCGAACGTCGCCCCCTGCCCCCATCCCCCTCCGACATCCACCTCTCACCCACTCCCTGAACCGCAACACTGCCCGCCAAGGCCTCCCCCATCGGCAACCGGACGTCGCCGCTCCCTTTGCCCTGGGAGCTCGGAATTCATTCCGCACCCCAATGCCCTGCTCCACTGCGGACAGGAATGTCCGCGCTCCCGGGGGGAACATCCGTCCCATCCGGATTTCGGCTTGGCTTTCACCCGGCCTGCTCCCTCAATCACGGCGTTTCCCGTCTCCATCCGTTACGTCGCGTGGCCTCGTTTCTATCAGCCGAAGCCGTGGTGGCGCCTCCCGGCTTTTCCCGCTGGTTGGTGCCTCCCGCCGCCATGGCGGTGCATCTCTGCATCGGTGAAGTCTACGGATTCAGCGTCTTCAACGAACCCCTCACCCGCACCCTCGGAATCACCCGTTCCCTTCCCGACCAGGACTGGGCCATCCCAGCCGTCGGTTGGATCTATTCCATCGCCCTGATCATGCTTGGGCTGTCGGGAGCGGTGCTGGGCAAATGGGTGGACCGTCGGGGACCCCGCTGCGCGATGCTGGCCAGTGCCGGGTGTTTCTGCGGTGGCCTGCTGCTTTCCGCACTCGGCGTCCACTGGCATCAGTTGTGGCTGGTGTATCTCGGGTACGGCGTGCTGGGCGGCATCGGACTCGGCCTCGGGTACATCGCCCCGGTATCCACCCTGATGAAATGGTTTCCCGACCGACCCGGTCTGGCGACGGGCCTGGCGATCATGGGGTTTGGCGGGGGCGCACTGATCGGGGCACCGTTGGGTCAGGAGTTGATGGGTTACTTCAAGAGCCCCACCAGCACGGGTGTGGCCGCCGCCTTCTGCGCCATGGCCGCCATCTACGCGACCTTCATGATGTTCGGAGCCGTCACCATCCGGGTGCCCGCCCCGGACTGGACCCCGGACGGCTGGACCCCTGCGGCGGGCCGCAAGGCGGCGGCCGCCTTTGCGGTCGGGGTCGACCGGGCCTGGCGCACCCCGCAGTTCTGGCTGTTGTGGGCGGTGCTCGCGTTGAATGTCACCGCCGGCATCGGGATCCTCGGGCAGGCCTCGCTCATGTGTCAGGACCTGTTCGGCGTCAGCGCCACCGTGGGCGCCGGGTTCGCCGGCCTGCTTTCCCTGTTCAACATGGGCGGCCGGTTCATCTGGTCCTCCGCGTCGGATCGGACCGGTCGCAAGACGATCTACTGCGTCTACTTCCTTTTCGGTGCCTTGCTGTACTGCCTCATCCCCTGGACCCAACAGATCCAGAGCCAGGTCCTGTTCGTCATCGTCACCGCCATCATCATCTCCATGTATGGCGGCGGTTTCGCCACCATCCCGGCCTATCTCCGGGACATCTTCGGCACCCATCAGGTCGGAGCCATCCATGGTCGGCTCATCACCGCCTGGTCCTTCGCCGCCCTGGTGGGTCCGCAGTTGGTCAATTACCTCTCCGCCGCCCGCAAGGACGCCGGAGTTCCCAAGGCCGAGGCCTACAATCCCACGCTGTACCTCATGGCCGGCCTGCTGGTCGTGGGCTGCATCTGCAATCTCCTGGTCCGACCCGTCGATCCCCGGCATCACCTCCCGTCCAAGCCTGTCCCATGAACCGACTCCGACTCTTCGGCGCCTGGATCCTGATCGCCGTCCCACTCGCCTGGGGTGTCGCGCGGTCGGTGCAGAAATCCCTGCCGCTCTTCCGCGGCTCCAACGGCCCGGTCAACGCCCCCTCCCTTTCACAACCTGTTCCCAATCCCACAGCTCAAACCCGTAGCACTCCATGAAACCCACCTGGTTCCTCCCCTGCCTCGCCGCCTTCACCGTCGCGGCCGCTCCCACCCACAACACCGCCACTCCCGGCGGCAAACTCCCCCGCACCCCGAAGGTCGCCCTCGTCCGGGTCGCTTCCGGGTTCGTGGACCCCGTCCGCGCCACCCCGGCTCCGGACGGATCCAACCGGGTCTTCGTCTGTGAACGGACCGGCGTGGTGCGCCTGATCAAGGACGGCAAGACCCTCGACCGCCCCTTCCTCGACATCCACGAGACCGTCGTCAGCTCGTTCCTGGAACAGGGCCTGTACGACCTCGAGTTCCATCCGAAGTTCAAGGAGAACGGCAAGTTCTATGTCCACTACTCCGACATGTGGTTCAACGGCGCCTCCTTCATCGTCGAGTACAGGGTCTCGCCCACCAATCCCGACCGCGCCGACCCCGAATCCGCCCGGGTCGTGATGCAGATGAACCGGCCCTACGCCAACCACAACGGCGGCGAAATCGCCTTCGGACCCGATGGCTACCTCTACATCGGCAGTGGCGATGGCGGATGGGAAGGCGACGTGTTGGGCGCGGGCCAGGACCTGTCCACGTTGTTGGCCAAGATGCTGCGCATCGATGTCGACAACCCGAGCAGCGACCGCGGCTATGCCATTCCCAAGGACAATCCGTTCCTCACCCCGCTCATGCAGATGAAGCTCTTCGGCGTCACCGAGGAAGCCTTCAACCGCATCCATCCCAATGCCCGGCCCGAGATCTGGTCCTTTGGCCTCCGCAATCCCTGGACCTTCCAGTTCGATCCGAAGAACGGCGACCTCTACATCGCCGATGTCGGCCAGAACCACTTCGAGGAAATCAATTTCCAACCCGCCGGAAAGGGCGGGGTGAACTACGGCTGGAAGTTCATGTGCGGCACCCATCCGTTTCCCCTGCCGGTCGATGACACCGGCAAACCCCTGCTCGATGCCGTCAAGGACGCGCCCCGCGTCGGTGAGATGCCCATTGCCGAGTACAGCCACGTCGACCAGGGCAATTGCGTGGTCGGCTTCGGCGTCTATCGCGGAACCCGGTACCCATCCCTCGACGGCATCTACTTCGTCGGCGACTGGGGCTCGGGAAAACTCTGGGGTGTGGCCCGCGATGCCCAGGGGCGTTGGCAGATGGAGGAATTGCTCGACACCAAACTGATGTTCACCGGCGGCGGTCAGGCACCGGATGGTACGTTGTATGTGACCGATGCCACCGCGAACTACGGTGGCCCGGCGGATCCCGCCCAGAACGAACGCGGCAGCGTGTGGAAGATCGTTCCCATCGATCAGGTCCCGGCCGGCGCCGTCACTGCCCCGCTCGAATGAAGGCATCGGATCCCTCCCGAATGAATCCAACGTCCTCCACCGGCGGTCGCGTATGGCTCGCCGCCCTGCTCTTCAGCGGCCTGGCCCTCGCCCAGACCACCGATACCGCTCCCAGGCCGGATCCCGCACCCGGGCATGGCGCCGGTCACGGTGCCAGTCACGGCAAGCCAGCCCTGCCCGATCTGCCACCGCCCAAGGCCGAGGACTTCCTCACCCTGGGCCAGGAACCCCAGAGTGTGCGATTGGTGCTCGTGTCCGCCTACAACGGGGTGAACTACGGAATGAACTTCAACGGCCAGGCCAAGGGCGGGGCCAAGGTCGTCATCCCCACGGGCTGGACCGTGGAAGTGGTGTTTACCAATCGCAGCCCGGTTCCCCACAGCGTGGTGGTGGTCGAGCGTTCCCAGGTGCGGAAGCTCCAGATGGGCGAACCCTTCTTCACCGGTGCGTCCACTCCCAACCCGGTCCGCGGCACCACCGGGACCAAGGGCGAAACCTTCCGGTTCAAGGCGGATGAAGCCGGGTCGTTCGCCTTCGCCTGCGGATTCCCGTCCCACGCCGCCAATGGTCACTGGGTGGGACTCGAAATCCTGAACGACGCCAGACAGCCCAGCCTCCAACTCGGCGCCGGCCCGGTCTTCACTCCGGTGCCGAAGTGAGTCGGTGAGGCCGATATCGCAGGGGGTGCTGATCCCAGGAATGTTCCTGACCAGCCACCCCGCGCACCGGGACGGGGACCCCGATTTCCCCATCCGCACCTCAACACCACCGTCCCCTTCCCCGATTGGATTCGGGTCGCTCCAGATCTCGATCCAGAGATTCTCTGGGAAACCCGTTGACGTTCTGAAATGGGCATCGCTATTTTGCGCGCCCGCTACAGTTCCAGAGTAGCTCAATGGTAGAGCACGCGGCTGTTAACCGTGTGGTTGTAGGTTC
>CAZDYB010000037.1:0-16162 GCA_964509045.1 uncultured Akkermansia sp. | reverse complement strand
CCCCCTTACGGCTTGGGTCCAACTGCTCGCTGTATCAATCGCTCCTGCAATCCCGGGCAGGTCTCTCACGGGACCAGACGGACGCGGTACCACTGCGATGGCTCCGCTGGATCAATTGGCAGGTTGAACTCGATCGCAGCCCCTGAACTGGTCTGGGTTGCACCCGGGACATCCACCCAGACCCCCTCCTCCAACCCGGTCCGGCCTTCCACCTGATAGGTTCGTCCCGGGATCGTGGTCACACTGAAGGTCAGTCCCGAACCCGAAAACCCGGACACCGACAACCGCAACGCCGGATGCGGAAGCGCCATCGATACCAGGGCTTCACCCCCGCCGACATACCCGACCCGCACCGCCACTTCCGTACTGGAAAGTCCCCGGGACGACAGGTCCACCAGGGCGACCGCCCTTCCGTTGACCAAGTCCCCGGCACCCACGATCCGATGCAACTGGTCCCCGTCATGGTGATGGACACCGGTCAGACCTGCTGAATCCACTCCGACAAACGCCACTCCGGCATCGCTGGCGCTCACGGCACCAAAACCGGCGAAGGTCCCCGTCCCACCCGGTATCAGGGTGGCGAGATCGGCGATCCGGTAAGGCGGACCCGAGGTGAGGGATTCGTCGTGCGTTCCAAAGGCACGGATTCCCGGCGCACGCATTGTCGCACCATAAATCCCGCGCTGCCCGCCCGCCCCGCCTCCGACAAAGGCGACGGTGTTGCGGGCCACCCGGACTGTCGCAGCTTCCGTCCCGAACGATTGAAAGGTTCCCTGACCACCCGGAATGGAGGTGGTGGCATCCGCAATGCGGACCGGTGCCTGCGGCGGCGCCATGATGGCCGCATAGACTCCCCGTTGATCTCCTCCGCCCACTCCCGCAAACGCCACCAGATCATCACTCACACTGGCGCCCTGCGGAAACCCGGTGAAGGTCCCATCCCCATCAGGAATGGGTGTGGATGTATCCGCGATGCGCACCGGCAAGCCAGGCGCCTGCGGTGGTGCCAGGATCGCCGCATAGATGCCACGGTGTCCGGTCGCATTGCCCCCTTCAAAAACCACGTTGTTCCCACTGATGTCGATCCGGTCGGAGAAATCGGTGAACTTTCCGTCACCACCGGGAATCGGCGTCGAACGATCCACAACCCGGAAAGGCAACCCGATCTGCGGCGGCGCCATGATGGCCCCATAAATCCCCCTCTGCCCGTCCGTGCCAGTTCCCGGAAACACCGCGGTGTTGCCGCTGACAATGATGATCCCCGCCTCTGAACCGAGCGACAGGAAGCTGCCGGATCCATTCGGGATGGGCGTTGAAAGGTCCGCGATCCGGAGCGGCGTCCCCCGCGAAATCCGGGTTGCCAGATACAACCCCGCCTGGCTGCCGGAACCAGTCCCATGAAACACCAGATGATCCCCGCTCAACCCCGGGGCATGGGACAGGCCTGTGAAGTTGCCCACTCCATTTGGAATGGGGGTGGCCACATCCACCTTGTGATCAAACGTAGGGATGACGGGAGCCAGGTCGGTGACACGGACCAGCATCTGGCAGGTCGTGGGGTCGGATGGAGTCCAGGTGGCGCCGCTGTTCTGGGTATAGCTTCGCCCGAGAACAGCCGCTTCACCGAGCGGTATGGGGATGGGTAAGGCCCCGGTGACAGCACGAAGGACCTCCCCACTCTCGGTGCTCAACACCACCCAGTAGCAACGGTTGGCCTCCAACTCCATTGGGGTGGCCGGTTTCCACGTGAAATCCTTGGTATAGCCCGTCGGAACGAGCGGGAACTGGATGGGATTGGTCGCACCATGAAGGTTGAAATCCACCCCCATGTCCGCCAGTGGCCGGCCGCTCACCGTGGAATGGGTATACATCCGCAGCCGGACCACCGGACGATTGGTGGGAGTTCGCGAATCCAGAATCAAGGTGATGGAATCCAGGTTATAGCTCCGATCCACCAGACAAAGCTTGTTACCCAGCCACGTGGTTGGATTGACCATCTGGAAGCCGTTTCCGCGCTGGTGGGTGCTGTCAAAGATGACCTTGGTCACCTTCGAATCCTCCGCACCCGGCCACACCCCGCTGTCCAACGTCAGGCCATCCGCCCCCATCCGACTGGCTCCGGCCGGACTGATCCCACCGATCAGCACGACTCCGCCCCCTTCGCTCTGACCGCCCGGAGCCATGCTGTGCCCCTCGATGGTCAGCGACTGGGCCAGGGCACTCGATGCCGCCAGGGCGGTCACCATCAGCAATGTCATCGCGAATCTCATGGGAAAGGTTGGGCCAATGGGACTACTGCCCGATCGTTACCGCGCCCCGATAACCGTGAAGGGTAAGCGGTTTGGTGATGGTTCCGGTCCAGGGTGTGCTCCCGCCCTTGATCACAATCGCGCCTCCGGTGGGAACGGCCTGGATCGCCAGGGGAAGGGTCTTTGCCGGAAACCGGACCGTCCCGCCCTCCGGCGTGCCGGTATAGGCGAAGTCCACCCAGATCCGTCTCGCCAGCGCCAGGGGGATTGCCTCGGCCAGATCGGGAAGCGGTCCTATATTCTCCCTCACACCGGTCTGTGGCGTACCGGTTGCCTGGAGGATCGCCCGCATTTCGGCAGGCCCGATGGATATGTTCTCCCCAAACCGGGCCCGGTGTGCCCCCTGCACCGCCGCCACCACACCCCCTATGATCGCAGAGGCACTGGATGTCCCATTGAAAACCCGCGTATAAAAGGCGTCCACGCCATCGGTGCCATACCGATCTCCGTATCCAGTGGTCACCACCGATTCACCCCAGGCCTGGAGATGGACCGCGGATCCATGGGTGGAGAACGGAAGCCTTGCACGGTTGGTGACGCCGGCGGCCGCTCCCGCGCCAACCAGGATCGCCCCGGAATCGTTCAACTCCTGAAAGGGTTTGTGCCCTGAGTCGAAGAGGGGATCGTCCAGGTTCTGGTTACCATTGCCCGCGGCTTCAACAACGATGACCTCGTTCTTCACCGCCATCACCACCGCGTCATAGATCGGTTTGAACCATTCCACCGGGATGAAGTCGTTGGTTCCCATCGCCGGCCCGTCCATTTGCTGCTCCAGCACGATGACATCCCCTGGACTGAGCCGTGCCAGGGCGGTCGTGATGGCGTCCGCCACGCTGACATTGGTGTTGGGTCCGGTGGCGACTGCCGCCACAAAGAAGGTGCTTCCCCAGGCAATGCCCTTGACCCCGATCCCGTCGGATCGTCCCCCCATGACTCCCAGGACCGCCGTGCCGTGCTCCCGTGGGTTGAACGGAACAACGCTCGCAGGGATCATCGGCGTCCCACCCAACAACGTCGCGTTCAGATCGTCATGATTCAGGTTCCAGTCGTATTCGATATCAACGACCTGCACATTCGCGCCATTGCCCCCGGGAATGGTCCAGGCATGGCGCGCATTCACCCCGTTGGTGCCCGCGGCATCGAGGTATCCTTGCTCGGATTCATAGTCGCCCACCACCGGGGGCGGAGACTGCCTGGGAACCGGCACCGCCAACTCCACCACCTCCAACGCGTTCAATTGATCAATGACCTTGGCGGGATCCAGAGACACCGTCAGTTCCAGGACAAAGGCGGTGTTCAGATCCGGCAGGACCCCGCCCGACTTGCTTTGCCCCGACTCACGCAATTCATCCAGGCGCGCCTCAGGGATGCTGTGTTCACGCCTCCACACAGCCCCGGCCATCGCCAGGCGCGTCAGCAATTCATCCGCTGGCACAAGCGAACCCGTCCCCAGATCCACGAGACTGCCGTCCCGCAGACGCACCTTTGAATCGTCCGCGAACTTGACCGAGATCCGATGCAACTCATGACTCGCCGGGATCACCGCGGTGGCCTGCGGCTTCTTGAAGGTCGTACGTGGCTTGAGTGCCTCCGCGCCGTACCCGGGTCCTGTCCACAGGACAACGGACGCCACCAGCCAGGCCAGTCGCGCCGCACGGTGATTCCAGATCATGATGTCCAATACGTTCATGGCTATTGCCCGATGGTGACGGGTCCCCCGACGGCCTCGATCCGCATGCGTCGGGTCAGGGTGGCCGTTTCGTTCACCAGTCCCGCCTTGATCTTCACCGTTCCATTGTCCGCAACGGCGTTCACACCTTCAGCCAGGCTGTCGTAGGGGTTGTTGAAGGACCCCAGTTCAAGCAAGCCGCCAAAGTTGAAGTCCACCCAGACCTCGTTCCGCCCGATATTGATCAGCGCCGTCGAGGTGGCCGGATCGATGGAGAGGACGCTGATGGCGATGTTGTTGGTCGTATCCCGGTAGGTCTGGCCCGCCAGACGCTCGGCTCCGCCTCCACCCCGCATCAGATAGGAAAGGCCATCCGCCCGAACCTGGTGGATCAGCACGGTGTCGTTGGGGATACCCTGATCCCAATCCTTCTTGCGTCGGAACTCGACGGTATAGTGCCGGATCGGATCGACATGGAGTTTTGCCATGAGAAGGCCGGCTGCGGTCGGCTCGTTCAGGGCAGCAATTCGAAAGGTGCTCGACGAGGTCCGATCCCAGTCGAGGATCTGGTTTGATCCGAGCCAACCTGATTTTTCCAGCGTGGGCGCGTTCATGCCGGGTCCGCTGATCCCGAAAGCTCCCATGAATGTCGTCGTTTGATTGCCGAAGGTCATGGCACTCATGATGTCCCAGCCATTCCCATAGGCTCCGGGACGGCTGTCGTTGGCCGCGGAGTGAGAGGTGCTGCGGTCATCAAAGGAATGATCCAGGCCGAACACATGACCGATCTCATGCGTGGCAAACGAGAGATCCCATCCGTCGGGATCGAGCACGACCATTCCGCCTCCGGCCCCGGAGTCAGACTTGGCATTCAGGATCACGATGACGCTATAGAAGGCGGACACGTCCACACCGCTGCCCGCAACGCATGCCTGGATCCGCATGGTCCGCGTCGGCAGCGCCGACCACGCGGCAAGGGTGATCGGAAGGGTGTACCAACCGCCGTCCGAAGGAAAAACCGCCGTTCCATTGAGGTTGATCCATCCATATGAGATATCCCGCCAGTAGCCGGCCGCGCCATTCGACGCAGTGATCAGATTCGGATCGAAATCGGGTTCCTGGGGTTGATCCGCGAACTTGCACTTGATGACGGCAAACGACCTCGATTCCTGTGCATCGGCGTCGGGCGCCAGCCACATCAACGCGGCCAGAGCCAGCAGGACGCGGACCGGCTGGCACCAGGGCGGAACAGGAGGGCGCGATGACAGGCTCATGTGCTCAACGGTTTACTGGAGTGTCACGAGGACCAGCACCATGCCGGTGCCTTCGGACAGGCCGCCCATCGCCTTCCCGATCACCGCACCCTGGCATCGGCTGAAGTCGGAGACCTTCATGGCATGCCCGGGTCGGTCCGAGGTGGTGAGCAGATCGCCCGGCCGGATGACACCACCGGATGCGTCGGCCAGGACATAGACCCGTCCGCTCAGGGACACCTCGTCTCCGGCATCAAGGACACCGACCTGGCGGAGGCTGATGCCGGGATTGACTCCATTTGCGCCGCTCACGATTCCGGCCACCCGGGTGTCATAGGCACGCGTGCTGAGTCTGAGTTTTCCCGGTTGCTGATCATCGATCACGACAACCGAACCCTTGGGGATGCCCGCTTGGGAGAGTTCAAACGGTTCGGCGAGGTCGGCGCCGCCGCGGATGGTCAATGTCCGGAGACTGACGTTGCCTGAGTTGGCAATCACGACCGAGGCATTTGGATTGCTGCCATTGATGAAGCTTTCCGGCTCGAGAACGAGTTCCCCGTTCACTCCCTGAATCCGGCTGCGGGCGTATCCTGCGTTGGCATCGGCCAGCGTCAGAAAGGGTTGGTAGCCCACCAGGGAAAGTGCGTCCTGCGCGACCACCTGCAGTTTGGCCTGAGGAGGCTCCAGGGACCCGATGCTCACATTGCCGGAAGTATGGACGGCAATCCCGTTCAGGGGAGAAGGCGGCCCGACACCGGAACCGGCAAGCAGTTTCAGGGTCGATCCATCGAACCGGATATCCGAGCGGTTGACGCCGACGATGGCCATCCCGCTTTCGGAGTTCGGTGCCCCGAATTGAATCGTACCGCCGCTGCCGCCACCAGCGATGCGGGTTGCCCCATTGATGTCCAGGCGGATTCCAGGTGTCGGCAGGGTCGTGCCGATACCGACATTGCCCCCGGCCCCAATGGTCAGACTCGATGGCCCGCTATCAACGAAGAAGTTCAAAGGATGGGCGCTCCGCGTACCAAACCAACCTCCAGTCTCGCTGACATAGGTGCTGATGCGCCGGGTGCCGTCCGTCTGTTCAATGCCATAGCCCGGGGTGAACACCGTCAACCTGGTATCCGGTGTCGCAGTTCCAATGCCCACGTTCCCCGCATTGTAATACGCTCCCGTGCCGCTCACGGCCCAGATGCCGCCCGCAGCCACCCCCGGATCGGTCCAGACCAGATCTCCCCCCGAATAGGAGAGGAACTGACCCGCAACCGGCGCCGCACCACCGATCCTCAACTGGCTCGCCGTGAGTGAGCCATCCGCCAGGGCGCCGGCTGTCTGGGCTCGGATGGCATAGGGCGCAGATGTCATCTCCTGTCGCGGTGTGAGAAGCTTGAAGGTCGCGGCTCCTGGCACACGCGCCTGGATGTCCAGCCAGCGCGGTGGGCCGGTAAACACATTGGCACCGAAATCGATCCGGACGATGAACAGTCCGTTGACGACATCCACGGGCCCGGAGTTGAGAGGGCCATGGATGACGGTGTCGCCACCGGCTGAATCAAAGACGGTGAACAGGAACACGGTCGAGCCGTTGACCGGCACCCCGTTGTCGTTGAGCCGACCGCTGTAGGTGAAGGCGGTGTTCTGCGCCGTGGCAATGCCCGTCCCCAACAGCAGCATCAGCAGTGGCAGGAACAACAGGGCTAACCGGGCGGGTCTTGTTTTCATGGTTCTTCAGTGCTGGGCAGCGAAGCTTCGCCTTCCACTCCTTCATGAGCGGAATCCGCACGAAAGGGCTCATCGAACTTTCAGATACTTGAAAATTGACCCGGGTGACCGTGGTCCGTCGCCATGGGGCTCATCGCCGCACGCGTACTCGTACTCGTACTCGAACCTCATGGTGATCTGGTGCCAGCGCGTCTGTATGAGATTCGTTTGGGCCTGAATGACCGCGGCGGCTACGAACGCCAGCGGCGTTTCGGCGCTGAGCCCAGGGTTGGTCCGAGGAACGAGGACCTACCCTGGGCCATGGCCTGAATCCCGTTGGGATTCGTACACGGTTCGATATTCGGCAGATTGGTTTTCCCGGGACTGCGGAAAGCCGCGTACGAGTACGTTGCACGAGTACGATCGCCCGCCGAACCGACTCAACTTCACAGGCTGGTTTTTCCGGGTTTGGGCCGGCCCCCGCCCCCTTTCCGTATTTCTTTTCGTGTGCGGCGAGCTGTTTTGCCCGCTTATGGCGCATGTATGGGCGATGAACAGGACTTCATGAAGCCCGCCTTGCAGGAAGGAGCCGTCTTCGCTGCTGCGCTCGAATGCGCCACGCCCGGCGCGCGTGCCGCGTACCTGGACGCCACCTGTGGTCCTGACACCCCACTGCGCCTGCGCGTCGAGGCACTGCTCCGCGCCGCAGCCAACGCCGGGGATTTCCTCGAAGCAACTCCGACCGGCCTGGCGGGAAGCGACCCATCAACCCGGTTGACCAACGAACTCCGCTCCACGAAACCGGGTGACCGGATTGGTCGCTACAAACTGCTTCAACAGATCGGTGAGGGCGGTTGTGGCGTGGTCTACATGGCGGAACAGGAAGAACCCGTGCGCCGACGCGTCGCCCTCAAGGTCATCAAGCTGGGCATGGATACCCGGTCGGTGATCGCGCGCTTCGAAGCGGAGCGCCAGGCACTGGCGTTGATGGATCATCCCTGCATCGCCAAGGTTCTGGACGCGGGCGCGACCGACGTCGGTCGGCCGTTCTTCGTGATGGAACTGGTGCGCGGCATCAAGATCACGGACTACTGCGACCAGAACAACCTGACCACGGAAGAACGTCTCAAACTCTTCGTCCAGGTCTGCCAGGCCATCCAACACGCCCATCAGAAGGGCATCATCCATCGCGACATCAAGCCGTCGAACATCCTCGTCACCGTCAACGAACCCGGCTCACCGGGCTGTCCCAAGGTCATCGATTTCGGCATCGCCAAGGCCACCACGGGCCAGCGTCTGACGGACAAGACCGTGTTCACCGCCTTCGAACAGTTCATCGGCACGCCGGCGTACATGAGTCCGGAGCAGGCCATGATGACGAGCCTGGACATCGATACCCGCACCGACATCTATGCGCTCGGGGTCCTGCTCTACGAGTTGTTGACCGGCCGAACCCCGTTCGATGCCTCGGAACTGATGGCTGCTGGACTTGATTCCATGCGCCGGATCATCCGCGAGCAGGAACCCGCGCGACCTTCCACGAGGGTCAGCACCCTGCTGGGGGAAGAACTCACCACCGTGGCCCGGCATCGGCACGCCGAACCCCTCCGTCTCGGAAACCAACTGCGGGGCGACCTCGACTGGATCGTCATGAAGGCGCTGGAAAAGGATCGTAGCCGGCGCTACGAGACCGCGAATGGCCTGGCGGCCGACATCCAACGGCATCTGGCCCATGAACCGGTGACCGCCCGACCGCCCAGTGCGGCCTACCGGTTCCAGAAGCTGGCCCAACGCAACCGCGGGACACTGGTCACCGCAGCCTCGGTAGTGGTCGCGTTGCTCGTGGCAGTCGTCAGCCTCGCGACCAGCAACGCCCGGATCCGACGTGAGCAGGAACAGAAGGACGTCGCGTTGCAGGAACGCGGCTCGGCGTTGGATGCGGCAAGGGAACAACTGTTCCTCTCCCTGCAAAGCCAGGCGCAGGCCCGACGCAACAGCCGTCAGATGGGCCAACGCCTCGAAAGCCTCGATGCACTCATCGAAGCAGCCCGCATCCGACCCGACCCCGGACTCCGCGACAGCGCCATCGCCGCCATGACGCTTCCCGACATCGAACATGGTCCAACCCTGCCCGGCTGGAGCGGGGGCACCCAAGCCCTTGTCCACGATCTCCGCAACCAACGCCTGGCCCGCATCGGGCCCGACGGTGCCATC
Source organism: uncultured Akkermansia sp. (assembly GCA_964509045.1). GTDB lineage: Bacteria > Verrucomicrobiota > Verrucomicrobiia > Limisphaerales > UBA9464 > UBA6176. Next base: position 7,013 of record CAZDYB010000037.1, on the reverse strand, counting down.
CACATCCGCAGCATTCCGGAGGACCGCGAGCTTCAACGTCTCGGTCCCCGGCCGGGTGTCTCCAACGCCCTGCCGATCCGACAATTCAACTTCAGTCCGGACGGCCGGTTCCTCGTCTGGCTGAACACAGCCGGTCAACTGGGGCTGTGGCGGTGGCAGACCGGAGAATTGGTCCTGGGCAATCCACCAGAACAATGCGCAACGGTGGTGTTCAGTCCCGACGGAAGCCGGGTAGCCGTCGGGCACAAGGATTGGATCAGTTGCTTCAACCTCGAAAGCGGCGGGGAAATCAGCCGTTGGCAGGCCCCGGACCGGGTTCACTCCCTGGATTTTGATGCGGAAGGCAGTCGCCTGGCGGTCGGGCATTTCCACTCGGATGCGGTATTGATCCTCGGCGCGGACAACGGGGAACAACTTGCCGAACTGAGGGCAGAAACCAGCACCCAGAATTCCGTCGCATGGAGTGCCGACGGAGAACTGCTTGCCAGTGGCGGTTCGGATGGCCGCATCCAGATCTGGAATGTGAAGGGGCAGCGCGCGATCGCTTCGTTGGAAGGCCATTCCCAGCAGGTGGTCTGCGTCCGGTTCCACCGGGAGGGAGGGATCGTGGCGTCGATGTCCTGGGACGGCACGCTGCGGTTGTGGCAGCCCTCTCCGGGACGGCTGTTGATGCGGCTCCCCTCCCGATCCATGGACCCCGGCAATGACGGTCGATGGTCGGGGGTCATCGCCACATCAAGCGACGAGGTACAGCCTTGGGGGATCGTGGCGAGCCAGGAACGTCACACCTTCCGCAACCTTTTCAGAACGGGCGAAAGCGTGTCCCGCGAAGGCGACATCAGCCCGGACGGAAGACTGCTCGCCCTGGCCGCTTCAGACGGGGTGCGGCTCTGGGACGTGAGCCAGGGGCGTGAAGTCGCCTGGCTGCGCATGAACGACACCAGTTCAGCCCTGTTCCACAACGACGGTGGAGAACTGCTGACCTGCGGGTACACCGACGGCGTGCAGCGCTGGCGCATCGAGACCGGCGCACAACCCGACGACCCACTGCAGATCGGTCCGGCCCGTCGCATTCCGTTGCCATTCTCCCCCACGCGCATGGTGAAGGCCGGTGACAATGGAACGATCTCGGTCGTGAGCGAAACCGCCGGGCGCTGCGTGCTGCTGGATACGGTCACAGAGAAGGTGGATGATGCGAAGATGACGCACGCCCGGGCGGGCTTCGTCGCCGTCAGCTCGGATGAGCAATGGCTGGCTACCAGCGGTTGGCATTCGTCCCAGGTGAAGATCTGGGACATTCCCGCCCGCCGACTCATCCGGGAATGGGAAGTGGGACCTTCCGCCCGCGTCTTTGTCACACCGGACAATCAGCAATTGATCGTCGCGCGCAGTGCCAGTTTTACCTTCCACAACATCAAGGCACCAGGTGTGAGCCGGCAGTTTCCCCGCGAGATCGGCCTCTTCCCCGGCCTGGTCGCCTTCACCACCGACGGAAAACTCATGGCGATGGAGATGGCGCCGGGGATCATTGAGCTTCAGGAGGTTTCCTCGGGTCGCACGGTGGCTCGCCTTGAAGATCCGCAGGGGGATCAATCCACCTGGCTCGGCTTCACACCGGATGGCACCCAACTCATCGTTGCCGCACGCTACGCCGACTCGATCCATCGCTGGGACCTGCGCGCCATACGGTCCCGGCTGAAAACGATGAACCTGGATTGGGACTGGCCGGAGTTCCCAGAACTGACCCCGGGTGAACTGGCTTCCGCCCAGGATCCGCGGCCGGTTCAGGTCAGGGTTGTGAATGCGCCCGAAGCCCAACCATGAGCAACCTCACCCGCATCCTCACCGGGATCGAGCAGGGAGATTCCCAGGCCACCGAAGAACTGTTGCCGCTGGTCTACAACGAACTCCGACGTCTCGCCTCCCACAAGATGCTGTCGGAACCGGCCGGCCACACCCTCCAACCCACCGCCCTCGTCCATGAGGCATGGCTCAGGCTGGTCGATCCTCCCGCCCAGTCCTGGCAGAATCGCGCCCACTTCTTCGGCGCCGCCGCCGAGGCCATGCGCCGCATCCTCGTGGCCCGCGCCCGACGCAAGCTGACCCAGCGCCGCGGTTCGGGTGCCGAACATCTCGACGTCGATGAGATCGAGATTTCCAGCCCGGCACCCGACGACCAGTTGCTCGCCCTGCACGAGGCGCTCGACCGTTTCGCCAGTCTGGAACCCCAGCAGGCCGAACTCGTTAAGCTGCGGTACTTCGTCGGACTGCGCATCGAGGAAGCCTCCGAGGTCCTCGGCATTTCCGAAGCCACGGCGAAACGGTGGTGGGCCTACGCCCGCGCCTGGCTGTTCGACGCGGTCACCCGGGAGACCGATTGAATCGACTGCAGGCCTGCCCAACGTTCCATCGAACCTTTTGTTGCAGGTGCAACAAAGGGTTCAAGTTGAGGTCCGATAATCCCACGCACCCGGCCATCACCCGACAGGCCCTCGATTCGACCCGACCCGGGGATTCACCCCTTCCCAAACCGTCCCGACAACGGCTCACTTCAGATCGAACAGCAACGCTTCCACCGGGCCGTTGGCAACCAACGTCACTTCGCCCGGTTCCTCCAACGACGCCCCGTCACCCGTCTTCAACACAACTCCGTTCAACGCCAGTTCACCCTGCGCCACCTGCAACCAGATGCCGCGCCCGGATCGCACTCCATGCGTCACCGTCTGACCCGCCTGAAGCCGGATCCGATACACCTCGGCATCCTGATGGATCGTTGCCGACCCCTCCCGTCCATCCGACGAAATGAGCAGGACCTTGGACGCCGTCGCATGCTCAGGGCGCGGTTGCCACTCGGTATAGCTCGGAACCAGTCCCCGTTCGCGCGGATGGATCCAGATCTGCAGGATGTGCAGGGTCTCGGTCGGGCTGGAATTGAACTCGCTGTGGGTCACTCCGCGACCCGCGCTCATCAACTGGATCTCGCCCGGCTTCAACTCACGCCCGTTCCCCAGGCTGTCCTGGTGGGCCAACGTTCCCTCCAACACATAGCTGAAGATCTCCATGTCCCGGTGCGGATGCGTCCCGAAGCCCTCACCCGGCGCGATGAAGTCGTCGTTGATGACCCGCAGGGTTCGGAACCCCATGTGGGCCGGATCCATATAGCTCGCGAAGGAAAAGCTGTGATGGGTCTTCAACCAGCCGTGATCGGCTGATCCCCGATCCGCCGCCCTCCGCACCTTCACACCGCCCATGTTCGTTTTCATGCGGTCCACACTGACCGGTCGGTGTCCGATGCGGAAATACCGGTTTCCGTGCCTGAGCATGCCCTAAAGGCATGCTGGCATTGCCTTTCCTTCCCCCCGCCCCACATCCTCCTGCCATCGGCGCCCGGATCTCCCGACCGCGCTTCACCTCCATCGTCCATGGAACTCCGTCATCTCCGCTATTTCGTCGCCGTCGCCGAGGTGGAAAACATCTCACGCGCCTCCCTCCGCCTTCACATCGCACAACCCGCCCTCAGCCGTCAGATCCGGGATCTGGAGGATGAACTGGGTTTTCCGCTGCTCCTCCGCTCCGCCCGCTCCGTCCAATTGACCCCGGCCGGCCGGGTGTTTCTGGACGAAGCCCGCGCCGTGCTCCTCCGGGCCGATGAAGCCGTCGCCAAGTCCCGGGCCGTGGCCCTCGGCACCGGCGGAGAACTCCGGGTCGGGTACGCCCCTTCCCTCGCGGCCGGCATCCTTTCCGCCGCCGTCGCCAGCTTTACCCAGATCCATCCGGGCATCCGGGTGGAACTCTTCGACCTGTCCACTGCCGAGATGCTGCAAGGCCTCGCCGACGCTTCGCTCGATGTTGTCGTCAGCGTTCCGCAGCCACCGAAATCCCGCGCTTCCCGCGAGATCCGCTGGCTTCCGCTGGTTCGCGCTCCATGGCGCCTGGCGGTCCGAAGGGATCACCGACTTGCGGGCAAGGTCCGGGTCACCCCCGCCGATGCAGTCGCCGGCCCGCTGTTGATCTTCTGTCGGCGGGATTATCCGGAGTACGCGCTCATGCTGAAGGAATGGTTCACGGAACAAGGCCTGAATCCGCGGTTGACCCGGGAGTACGACGGCGTGACCAGCCTGTTGGCCGCGGTGGAATCCGGACAGGGCACCGCCCTGATCGCTCACCGGAAGGGTCGCCCGATCCCTCAACTGCTCCGACTCAAGCCCCTGGATCCCGCACCCCAACCCATCTGCATCGCCGCCGGACACCGTGTCGACCGGTCCCGGGACAAGGTCCTTGCGGTATTCCTTGTAGAACTCCGCCGTGCCGCAGGCCGATCCGTCACGGTGCCGGGATGATCTCGATGGCACTGATCGTCATGCTCTGTCCTTCCGGGGTGAAGGTGATGTCCAGTTTCCCATCCCGGATGGTCACCGGAACGGTCTCGACATGGGCGCGATGCGAGCCACCCGCCTTTTTCCACACGTCAAAATCCTTCAATGCCACCCCCTCGACATCCATTGAAAACACACATTGATCCGGGCCCGTGATGCCGTCGTAGGTGATCGCAAAATGGAGCTTCACCAGATACTTCCCGTTGGAAAGCCCATGCCCGAACTTCGTCATGCCGAACCGTTCCGAGAAGTAGACCGATGGCGTCCTTGTGTTGGCGATCTCCAGCCCCGCCCGTTCCATCGTCTGACCGCCATCAAATCCTTCGGTCGGTTTCCACACCTGCCCCGCCTCGTCTTTCAATGGATCGATCAGCCCGGCGATGATCCGGATGATGTTGGTCCCGCCATTGGGTCTGGTGGCGGAGGTCGAAGGCGCCACCGGATCCGCCGCACGTGTCGCGGAAACGAAGCCCACGGTGAACAGCATCGCGCAGCAGATCGCGCGGAGGAAACTCATCAGGTTCATGGCAGGAAAAGCAGGGCAAATGGACCGGATTCCATCCGATGATCCGTCACCCTTCCCAACCACCCTGCTCCGGGACCCCAACCCGTCAAGCTGGCCCACCCAATGCCTTCCCATCAGACGACCCGCATCAGGCCCGGATGGATCCATGCCCGCCGACCCGACAAATCCCGATCATGGAATCCAACGAGAGAATGAGGGTGTCGCAGGATCTTCACGGCCAGAGGAATCCCGGATGCTTGGTCTTCAGCATCGACCGGATCCGCGGATACTCGGTGGCACGCCAACCCGGCCAGTCGCGGGTGGAAGCGAGACGTTTGCCGGACGGATCCTGAAGCCAGATGCGGACGGGAATCCGGTTCTCGGCGATCCGCGGATGTTCCTTCAGACCGAGGACTTCGCTGAGCTTCACCTGGAACTCCGGCACCGGCGCGGCTTCGGGTTCATCCCGATCCATCAGGTAGGTCAGCTTCCACGGCTTGCCATCGGGAGCCGGAATCTGCAACGGCGCGAGCTCCTCGACGAAGGCCCGTTGATCCACCGACAACACCTCCCTGAAGGCCGGCAGGAGTTCGGCCTGCTGCGCCTCCCGCCCCAGGGTGAGGCCATGGAAGGCCTTGACCATCGCCTCGCGCAAACCCGGCCCGCGCATGGATGGCAACTCCAGTTCAGGAACCGTCTCGCGCAGGCATTCGACCCGGCCAATCCACTGCTGCACCCGATGATCCATGTTGGGGAGATCCAGCCAACCCCGAGCCACGGCATCGGCCAGGCACGCACCCGAGGCGGCCGGATCCACTTCACGCCGGTGTTCCTTGCCGATCACCAGGTCGAGGAACCGCACCACGTCGACTGCGGCCACCCGTTTGTGGATGCGGTCATACTGATGCTCCAGCGTGCTGGTGAAGTGCTGCGGAAACAGCTCGCGCAACCACTCCAGCTTCACCGCCGTACACTGGCCCAACAACGTCACGCGCCCCCCGCGCCCGGTCACTTCCCGGATCGATGCCGCCACCAACAATCGCGCGTCCTGCACCACACTCTCCCGCATCAACGTCCCCGTCCGGCCCCCGACCACGTCGCAATCCAGCGTTCCCTTGTCCCTTCGCAGGCAAAGCTGATCCACGAATCCCGCCACCAGACATCGCTCCAATGCGTCCAACGCCACTTCATCCCCCGTCTCCTCCGCGTCGCCCATCAACCGCTCCCGACGCGCCACCTGCACGATCTGTCGGTACGTGTCCTCCACCATCCGCGCCGTCTGCCCATGGATCCCGTTGTGTCGGCAGGCGTCCCCGGAAAAACCCGCGTTCCGCGCAAACTGTTGCGCCATCAGCAGCGTGTGGAAATCACTGGTTCCACGCCCTTCAAACACCTCGCGCCGATCCCGCAGATGCCCGTCGTCCCGACCAATCCGCATCATCAGGTCCCGACCACTCACCAACGCCGCGCACATCGCCGCCGCTGGTACACAATTCCTTCGCCCCGCCTCCACCAGCATCCGGGCAAACCGCGGATGCATCGGCATCCGCAACATCCGACGCCCCACCTCGGTCAACCCACCGCCATCCCCCGGCTCCAACGCACCCAACGTCACCAGCAACCGCTCCGCCCGCACCACCGCCTCCACATCCGGTCGATCCAGCCAGTCAAATTCCGCCGCCCGTCGCACCCCGAGCGAATGCAGCAGCAACACCACCTCGGCCAGGTCCGCACGCTGGATCTCCGGGGTGTTCCGCGCCGGCCGGTTCAGATGCCCGCTCTCCGTCCACAATCGCCAGCAGGTACCCGGCGCCGTCCGCCCCGCACGCCCCGCACGCTGGTCCGCCGATGCCCGACTGATCTCCTCCAGCAACAATGTCTGGATCCCCCGCTCCGCATCGTATCGCGCCACCCGCGCCAATCCCGCATCCACAACATGCCGGATGCCATCAATGGTCACGCTCGTCTCCGCGACATTGGTGCTGACCACGATCTTGCGGCGGTCGCTCGGCTGAAACGCCCGATCCTGTTCGTCCGGCGACAATTCCCCGTGCAAGGCCAGCAACGTCACCTTCTCTCCCAGTCGCGCCGCATCCAGTTCCCGCAACGTCGACTGGATCTCGGCCATGCCC
>CAZDYB010000036.1:299-16347 GCA_964509045.1 uncultured Akkermansia sp. | reverse complement strand
GGACTTGCCGTCGCCCGTCGTCGTCGGACTGCTGCGCGTTGATTCAAAACCCACCAATACCATGAAGGGTAAGCAACTTCTGATCCTGATCGTCGCGTCGGCCGTTCTCGGTGGCGCCGGTTTCATGTTGAGTCGTCAGGACGCCTCCCGGATGACGAATTCCAAGCTGGGAATGGGGAAACCTGTTCTGGGGGGGCTGGACATCAATTCGGTGGCCGGGATCCGGATTCGGACCGGAACCAACCAGTTGAACGTGGTCAGGGATTCGGAAACATGGGTGGTCCGTGAGCGTGGATCCTACCCGGCTGGTTTCAGTTCCATCTCGGATTTCCTTCGCAAGCTGGATGGCTTGAAGGTGACACGCCCGGTGGAGGTGGGGCCATCGCGTTTGCCGGCGTTGGATCTGGTCCCGCCAGGGCAGGGCGATGGGACCCAGTTGGAGTTGTTGGGCTCCGATGGCAAGTCGATCAGGAGTCTGCTCCTGGGCAAAACCCACAGCCGGGGTGGCGAGGATTCCACTGCGCCCTTTGGCGAGGGAGGCATGGCCAATGGGCGCTATGTCCAGGTGGAATCTGATCCCAAACAGATCGTACTGGTGTCGGATCCGCTGAGTTCAGCCAGTACCCGGGCAGAGGATTGGCTGGACAAGACCTTCTTCAAGGTCGAACTGCCGCGCCGAATTGAGATCACCCGCCCCGATGAGTCCACGGGCTTCGTCCTTTCGCGTACGAATGAGTTCAGTGAGTGGACCTGGGAGGATGCGGCGGCCGATGAAAAGCTGGACGTGTCGAAGACCAGCTTGTTTGGCAGCATCCTGAGCTCTCCCACCTTCACCGACGTCATCATTGAACCCGACGCTGCGAGGCTTGGGCTCGACAAGCCCTCGGTCGCCCGCATCGAGACCACGAAAGGCTTCGTCTACGAGGTGTTGATTGGAAAGCCCCAGTCAAACGACGATTATCCGGTGCGGGTCCGGGTGGTGGGTGAATGGCCCAGAGAGCGTATCGCGGTTCCGGATGAAAAGCCGGAGGACAAGGAAAGGTTGGATAAGGAGTTCCAGACCGAATTGGCGGGCAAGGAAGAAAAACTGCGCTCCGAAGAGAAGTTCGGGAAATGGACCTATCTGGTCAGTCGGTGGTCGATCGAGCCTGCATTGAAAACACGGAAGGATCTGATGGCTGGCGCTGCGACGGAGACAGGTGCCACCCCCGGCGAGAATCCATTTGGGTCGCCCGCTTTGCCCTCATTGCCTTTGCCTCCCGGGGAGTGACCCGGGGGTTTTGTGAGGCTGTGGGGCTGGGAGCGGCGAACGGTTGAAGCGGGATGCCCGGGACCGACAGGCCGTTCAGGCAGGTAAGTGCTGCCGGGATCAAGCGCTCGGACCGACAATCTCGGTGACATCGAGACCGCGCAGTTCCAGCAGGCGGCGGATGGTGTCTTCAATGAGGTTGTTCGGGCAGGAGGCTCCTGCTGTTATGCCAACGGTGAGCGGGCGGGTGAGGGGAAGCCAGTCAACGGTTTCCTCCTCCACGGCGGTGTGCTGGTTCCAGTGAAGGATGCGGGATGCCGACATCATCTTGGCCGCGTTCTTGATGAAATAGGTTGGCAGGATCTTTTCGCCCATCTCGGCGAGGTGGGAGGTGTTTGAAGAGTTGTATCCTCCGACCACGATCAGGAGGTCCATGGGAGTCTTGAGTAGTTTCTCCAGGGCATCCTGACGATCCTGGGTGGCGCCGCAGATGGTGTCGAAGACACGAAAGTGCTCAGCCAACGTCGAGGTTCCGTAGCGTCGTTCCATGGCTGCCCGGATCCGGCGTTGGACCTCTTCGGTTTCGCCTCGGAGCATGGTGGTCTGGTTGGCAACCCCGACCGCCACAAGGTGGATGTCCGGATCGAAGCCAGGTGAATAGGCCCCGCGGAACCGCTCGAGAAAGGCATCCCGATCACCCCCGTGCTCAATGTAGCGACAGACTTCGTCGGTCTCGGCCAGATCAAAGACCACCAGATAGTGTCCCGTGCCATAGGCGGTTGCCTGTGAGGTGGTCGCCTTCGTCTCTTCGTGGCGGGCCTTGCCATGGATGATGCTGGTGACGCCATCCTTGCTGTAGCCGCGAACGCGCTTCCACACGCTCATGACATCGCCACAGGTGGTATCCACGGTCTGGCATCCCAGCGCTTCGATCCGGCGACGCGTGGCGACTTCGGTCCCAAATGCCGGGATGATGACGACATCGCTCGGTCCCAGTTGCAGTCGTGCGAGTTCTTCATCATCCGGTTTGGGTGAAACCGAGACGATTCCAAGATTGCGGATCTGATCATTCACCTCGGGATTGTGGATGATCTCGCCGAGCAGGAAGATCCGGATGGGCTCGGGAAAGCAGCGGCGGGCGGCGTAGGCGAGGTCAATGGCCCGCTCGACGCCGTAACAGAAACCGAATTCCTTAGCGAGTTTGATGGTGAGATCGCCGTGGGAAATGGTGCCGCCCTGAGCCCGGAGTCGGTTGACGATCTCACTGCGGTAATGGGCCACTACCTGCGCGGCGACAGCTTCCATCACATCGGGGCGACGGAGATTGACCCGCTTCGGAGCGGGCGGGGTGAGGGGCGAATCAAATGCCATGGGCGAGGACCCTACGGAACACGGCGAGAGAGTCGAGTCGGTGATTGCCCGCAGGAACCGATGCGATGTCCTGCGATGCGGTGGCGGCATGAACGTGCCAACAATGTTGAAGCCAGTCGTTTGACTTGCTCGACAGATGTGGGACAACGTTCGGTCTTAGACCACCAATGGAAAAAAGTTTACCGCCCAGATTTCTTGGGGTGCCCTCCTTCGCACACGTCTCCCGCGACCTGCCGGCCGGATTGGTCGTGTTTCTGGTGGCCCTCCCACTGTGTCTGGGTATCGCGCTTGCCTCGGGGGCTCCCCCGTTGTCCGGGGTGATTGCAGGGATCATTGGAGGATTGATGGTGGGTTGGATGTCCGGCTCGGAGAAATCCGTCAGCGGTCCTGCGGCGGGGTTGGCGGTGATCGTATTGGGAGCGATTCAGAAACTGGGTGCCTACGAGACATTCGCCCTGGCGGTCCTCCTTTCGGGAGTGATGCAGATTGCCTTCGGTTGGCTGCGTGCCGGCGGCATCGGGGATTTCATCCCACACTCGGTCATCAAGGGGATGCTCGCGGCGATCGGGTTGATCCTGGTGCTCAAGCAGATTCCGCACGCACTGGGCAACGACCGGGATTACGTCGGCGACATGGATTTCCAGCAACCGGATCACCTGAACACCTTCAGTGAGATCACGGCGACCATCTCCTCCATCAGTCCGGGAGCGTTGCTGATTTCATCGCTCTCACTCCTTGTATTGATCGGGTGGGAGACCCGGTGGATCAAGGGGTTCAAGTGGTCCGGACTGGTTCCGCCTGCCTTGGTGGTGGTGGTCCTGGGAACACTGGTGAACGAAGCGCTGCGGGCTTGGGTGCCCGCTTGGTCCCTGACGCATGAGCGTGAGCAATTGGTCCAGTTGCCGGTGATCTCCTCGGCAGGGGAGTTTGTGGACTTGTTCAAGTTGCCGCGGTTCTCGGACATCACCCAGAGTGCCGTCTGGATAACTGCGGCGACGATCGCCATCGTGGGGAGTATCGAATCGCTTCTGTGCCTGGAGGCGACCGACAAGTTGGATCCTGAGAAACGGTTGTCTGATCCGAACAAGGAACTGCGCGCCCAGGGGGTGGGCAACCTGCTGTCGGGCCTGGTTGGAGGTCTGCCGATCACTTCGGTGATCGTGCGGAGTTCAGCCAATATCTATGCAGGAGCCCGGACACGGCTCGCTGCCCTCATTCATGGTGCGATGCTCCTGTTGGCGTTGTTGTTCCTGTCGAGGTTCCTGAATCATATTCCCTTGGCGGCGCTGGCGGCGATCCTGATCGCCGTGGGTTACAAGCTGGCGTCTTTCAAGGTGATGGCTCAGATCCGGCGGCAGGGTCTCAGCCAGTTTCTTCCCTTCATGGTGACGGTGGTGGCGATCATGGCGACCGACCTGTTGAAGGGCATTTGTTGCGGGTTCCTGGTGGGGATCTTCTTTGTCATGCGGACCAACCACCATTCTGCTGTGACTTTGGTGAGCGAAGGCAAGGATTACATGTTGCGGTTCAACAAGGACATGTCGTTCGTCAACAAGCAGGAACTGAAGAAGCGGCTACGGCAGATTCCCGACGGTTCCCGGGTCGTGGTCAATGGCAGCCGGTCGCTGTTTGTGGACCACGATGTCTATGAAGCCCTGGAGGAATTCGGGACTTCAGCCCGTTTTCGGGGAATCGAGATCGAGTACCAGAACGTGCTCGGCAAGGAACTGATTCGTCGATGAACACCCACCATGTACAACCCCCTATGGAAAGTTACCGTCGCCTCCTGCTGAACAACAAAGCCTGGGTGGAGGACAAGTTGAGCCTGAGGCCGGATTTCTTCACGCGGCACTCGACCACTCAGACTCCCGAGTTCCTCTGGATAGGCTGTTCCGACAGTCGGGTGCCGGCGGAGGAGATCACTGGCCTGGAGCCTGGCGACCTGTTCGTCCATCGCAATGTCGCGAACCTGGTCATCCACACCGACTTCAGCATGCTGAGCGTGGTTCAGTATGCGGTGGAGGTATTGAAGGTTCGCCACATCATCGTCTGTGGCCACCTGGGATGCGGTGGTGTCAAGACGGCGCTTTCACGCCAACACTTCGGGCTCATCAACAAGTGGTTGCGCCACATCAAGGATGTCTACCGATTCCACGCCACCGAATTGGATACGATTCAGGACGACTCAAAGCGGATGGATCGGCTCATCGAACTCAATGTGATGGAGCAGGTGAACCATCTGGCGGAGCTGTCTTTCGTGCAGCGGGCGTGGAAGACTGAAAACCGCCCGATGCTCCACGGCTGGATCTACGACATCCATACCGGCCTGCTGAAACAGGTGAAGACGGTTGATCCCGGCCAACTGCCGCACAGCATCTACGTTTACGAGTTCCCGGATCTTGATAAGCCCGGCTCAGATGCTTGAGCTGTACGAAAGGTTGTGGACCCTGACCGCTGGATTTGGACGGTGAACGGCGGAGGTTGGTGGCCAGGATGCCGCCTCACTCGGCTGTCCAGCACAGGATCGACTTTTGGGTATGCAACCGGTTTTCGGCTTGGGTGAAGATCGTCGCGGCATGGGTTTCCAGTGTCGCCCCGTCAATCTCCTTGCCGCGGTAGGCCGGAAGGCAATGCATCACAAGGGCGTCGGGGCTGGCCAGGGCCACGATGCTGGAGTTGATCTGGTATCCGGACAGGTCAGCGATGCGTTTCTGGGATTCTGATTCCTTGCCCATCGAGATCCAGACATCGGTATAGAGAAGGTCCGCGTGTCGTGCGGCGAGGCGGACGTCCTCGAACAGTTCGAGTGATCCGGAACCGATCGCCATTCTGTGTGATCCGAGGTCGGACGAGTCATTCGAGGCCGGGGGGTTGCCCGCGCCCGCCCGCCGAAGGATATCGAGGGAGGGCCAATAGGACTTTGGTGCGGCCAAACGCAGTTCGAAGCCAAGGCGAGCGGCGGCAAATATCCAACTGATCGGGACGTTGCATGCGGCGTCGCCGACGAAGGTCACGACACGCCCGGTGATCCGTTGGCGCCGTTGTTCCTCGAAGGTGAAGATGTCGGTCAGGATCTGGCACGGATGCTCGTCGTCGGTCAGGGCATTGATGGTCGGAATTCCCGAACACAGGGCGAAATCCTCAACATCCTGTTGAGCGTAGGTCCGGATGATTGCTCCATGGACCATCCTGCCAAGGACCCGTGCAGTGTCCTGTATGGGTTCTCCGCGTCCGAGTTGGATGTCCACGGCATTGAGGAAAATGACGCTGGCTCCGAGTTCCCGAAGTCCCACCTCGAAACTTACCCGGGTGCGCGTTGACGATTTCGAGAAGATGAGCGCCCAGGTCTGGCCCGCGAGGGGGCGTCGATGAGTGGTCCGATTGGCCTTGAAGTAGGCGACGCCATCGAGGATGGCGCGCATTTCCGGGCCGGAAAGCTTCTCGAGACTGAGGAGGTGCTTCATGTCGCAAACGCACCGGGCGGCCACGACTGGAATGCGGGGGCCGCCCGGAAAACGATGCCTATACTGAACCAAGAGCTTCCCCGTCACGTAAAATGACAGGTCCGGTGGAGCCAATTCTGTCGGGTCCTGACCGGGGGCGAACGGGGTTCCCGGGTGGGCCGTGTGGGGTTGCAGCGAAAATCCGGTCGCCATTGGCCCTGGATTGGGATAACCCGTCGATGACATGAGCGAGCGCAGGGCGCGGCTGAAGCGCGTGACCAAGGAAACACGGATCCAATTGGAGTTGGTGATTGATGGGCGGGGACGGGCGAAGGTTGCTACGGGGATCCCCTTCCTGGATCACATGTTGGTCCTGTTTGCAAAGCACTCCACCTGCGACTTGACCCTGAAGTGTCGCGGAGATCTTGAAGTGGATGCCCATCATACGGTGGAGGATTGTGGCATTGCCCTTGGGCAGGCTTTCCGCGAAGCGCTTGGGGACAAGCGAGGGCTTCGCAGGTACGGAACGGGCTTTGATCCCCGAAACCCATTCACCGGGGAGGCTTACGTTCCCATGGACGAGTGCCTGGGACGATGCGTGGTCGACTTCAGTGGACGTTCCTACCTCGTCTGGCGTGGGTTGGATCGGATGTCGCAGCGCCGGATTCCAGTTGAGGACAGGGAACAGGATATGTCTTCCTCGTTTCGCTTCGGGCTTGCCCGAGAGTTTTTCCAGGGATTTGCGAATGAAGCCCGATGCAATCTGCATCTCGAGTTGATGTACGGCGAGGAACCCCATCACGTGGTGGAGTGCCTGTTCAAGGCCTTCGCCCGCGCAGTTGACGTTGCTTGTCAGCTGGACCCCCGGATTGTCGGGGAGATTCCGAGCTCGAAAGGATCCTTGTGACGGGTCTCATCATTGTTTTCGGAGGGGTGGCGTGAGACCGACGATGGATGCATCTGCGGTGAGTCAGGAAGCTTCTGAATAGATCCGGGGACCGCCCGTCGTCGCCAATGTCGTTGAAACAGGATTACTCTTCTTCTGCGGATGAGCAGCTGGTTGTCTGGGCCAAGGACGGCGACGCTGAGGCATTCGAAGAGCTGATCCATCGTCATCGCGACAAAGTATACGCCCGTGCGATGATCATGATGCGCAATGAAGGAGATGCCCTGGATCTGTCCCAGGAGGCTTGGGTAAAGTCCTGGCAGCGCCTTCGGCAGTTTCAGGGGGAGAGCACGTTCCTCACGTGGATGACCCGGATCATCATCAATCTCTGCCTGGACCAGTTGCGTCGGCAGAAGCGGATGCGTGCCGAGTCGATCGAGGAGATGCAGGAAGAGGCGGGCGGGGTGGAGCGGATGATGCCGGTGGAAGATGCAAAACCGACGGAAGGATTGGAGTCGGAGGAGGTGCGGCGGCGGATTGATGAAGCGTTGGGGAAACTCACCGATGCCCATCGGACCGTGCTGGTGATGCACGAGTTTGAGGGCTTGGAGTACAAGGAGATAGCGAGGCGGGTGGGGATTTCGATCGGGACTGTGATGTCCCGGCTGTTTTATGCGCGCCGCCGTTTGGCGACGTTGTTGCAGGGCCTAAAGAGAGAACGATCAGAATGAAGACGATGGAAGTTACCCTGGAGCTCCAGGCATATGTGGACGGCGAGCTGGATGGACGCCGGCGGGTTGAAGTGGAACGGATGCTGGCCGGCGATGCCGAAGCACGTGCCATTGTGGAGGAATTGCGACAGTTGAGCCGGTTGGTACAAGCGAATGAGCCGGACATTCGGGTGCCGGAGACCCGGGAGTTTTATTGGTCGCAGATCCAGCGCCAGATTGCTTCGGCTGAGGTGAAGGGAACGAGGGGTTCGAAACCGGGGTCTGTTGGGGGGCAATGGCTGCGTTGGCTGGTACCGGCCTTTGGGGTTGCGGCGCTGGCGGTGATGCTGCTGCCCGGCAACACGACCGGTGGGACTGGCGCCGGGAAAGGATTCGCGGATTTGGGTGATCCGGTCAGTCTGACGTTTCATTCCGACACGGACGGCATCACCATCCATTGGATCAATTGATCGGTTTCAAGAGTGGTCGCTCAAGGGTTTTCCATAACGTCATGATGAAATTCCTTCGTGTAATTTGCTGGTTGGGACTCCTGAGCCTGGGTTTGGCGCAGGGGGTTGGTGCGGCAGAGCAGAGGCTCCGGGTTCAGTTGGTGTGGGGGACCAATGAATCGGAAGCGCCGGCGAAGGACCTGAAGCCCCTTGAGGACTCCATTCGCGAGAAATTCCTTCGCCAACTGAGATGGAAGCATTATTTCGTGGTGAAATCGGCGTTGGCGCAGGCCAATGCCAAGGAGTTCGGCAAGGTTACGCTGAGCGAGAAGTGCGCCGTGGAACTCAGGGAAGTCGCTGACCGGCAGTTGGAGGTCCGGATCCTGAGTCTGAAGGACGGGAAGGACGCCAAGCTGGTGGCGACCCGGAAGGTGTCCTTGGACGACCTTCGAAAGGGGCATCTGTTCGTGTACGGAGGGGATTCGAAGGATCGATGGGACGACGCTTGGTTGGTGGTCATTGCCGCGGAGCCGTGATCGGGGAGCAAGGGGAGTCCACAAGCCGTTGGATGGAATGGGGTTTGGAGCCCCTACTGGTTGTGTGAAATGCCGACTTTGGCATTGTTCAGGGTTGAGGACTTGGTAGGGTTCCGGGGCTCGGTTTGACCATCAGGTGTTGGTCAGCGGCGAGGTCCATCCATGTCTGAATCCACTACGAATTCCGCGTCCGATTACGATTCTTCCAAGCTGGGCAAACTGGAGGGTTTGGAGGCTGTCCGAAAGAAGCCGGGCATGTACATCGGTGGAACGGATGAGCGCGCCCTTCATCATTGTGTTTCAGAGGTTCTGGACAATTCGGTCGACGAGCATCTGGCCGGGCATTGCCATCGGATCGAGGTGACCATCCATTCGGATGGATCCATTTCCATACGGGATGATGGGCGGGGGATACCGGTGGATATGCATCCCCAATACAAGCTTCCGGGAGTGGAGATGGTCCTGACCACGCTTCATTCGGGTGGGAAGTATGGGCAGGGGGGATACAAGTTTTCAGGTGGCACCCATGGCGTGGGAGCGAAGTGCGTGAACGCGGTTTCCGAGTGGTTCGAGGTGGAGGTGTCGCGTGGGGGCCAGGTGCACCACATGGCCTTTGAGCGGGGCAAGACGGTCAAGAAGTTGGAAGTGATCGGCAAGGCCAAGGGGACCGGGACTCTGATCACCTTCATGCCGGACGCCGAGATATTCCGTGAGACGACCGAGTTCAAGTGGGATCGGATCAGCCAACGGTTGCGGGAGTTGGCGTTCCTGAACTCGGGACTTCAGATCGTGTTTCTGGATGAACGCTCCGTGGAACCAAGGACCGAGAGTTATTATTTCAAGGACGGGGTGGAAGAGTTTGTTCGACAGCTCAACAGCAATCGGACGGTGCTGCACCCCAAGCCGATCGCGATTCGGCGCCAGATGGAAGTCACCACGTTCGACAAGCCTGTGGAGGTTCATGTCGAAGCGGTGATGCAGTACAACGACAGTTTCAACGATCAGGTCCTTTGCTACACCAACACGGTCCACAATCCGGATGGTGGGACCCACCTTACTGGTTTCCGGAGTGCCTTGACCCGGGCGGTCAACCAGTACGCCAAGGCCAACAACCTGTTGAAGGAAAAGGATCCGCAGATTACCGGGGATGATGTTCGAGAGGGATTGACGGCGGTGATCTCGGTCAAGCATTCGGATCCGAAGTTCGAGAGCCAGACCAAGGTGAAGCTGATTTCGCCCGAGGTGGATTCGATTGTCGGATCGGCCGTGTACGAAGGGTTGATGAACTACTTCGACGACAATCCGCCGGTTGCAAAGCGGGCGGTGGACAAGGCCTTGAATGCGGCCCGGGCGCGGGAAGCAGCCCGGCGTGCGAGGGAAGCGGTACGCAAGACGGCGCTTACCGGCGGTGGCTTGCCGGGCAAGTTGGCGGATTGCTCGGATCGCGACCCGGCGAACACCGAGTTGTATATTGTCGAAGGTGACTCTGCAGGTGGTTCAGCAAAGCAAGGGCGTGACCGTAAGTTCCAGGCCATCCTTCCGATCCGCGGCAAGTTGATCAACGTCGAGAAGGCGCGCCTGGACAAGGTCCTGGAGAATCTGGAGATCCGGACCATGATCACCGCGGTCGGCACCGGAATCGGCAATGGCGAGGGGGAAGGGGCCTTCAATCTGGAGAAGTTGCGGTACCACAAGATCATCGTGATGACGGATGCCGATGTGGACGGATCACACATCCGCACGTTGTTGCTCACGTTCTTCTATCGGCAGATGCCACAGTTGATCCGACAGGGGTTTGTTTATATCGCGCAGCCGCCGCTTTATCAGATCAGCCGTCGGAAGCGGGTCGAGTATCTGGATGATGATGCCGCTTTGAACCGGATCCTGATCCAGTTGGGGACGGAGGATGTCCGATTGCGGAACATGGTGGATGGCCGTGAGTTGCCATCCAAGCAACTGGCCGAGATCCTGGACCTGTTGCAGTCGCTGGAAAAGTTGGCGGCGGGCATCCGTCGAAAGGGAGGGGATTTCGAGGCTTACATCGCATCGCGTGATCCGAAGACGGGAGCCTTGCCGCGCCACATGGTGGTGGTTCGGGCGGGGAACAACGAGACGGTCCACTATTTTCTGGCGGACGATCTGTATGCGGACTTTTGCGTGGCGAATCCGGACCTGGATCTGGGTATTGGAGCCTCGGTGGTGGAGGCGGTGCCCGAGGTGGTGGGGAAGCCGGCAAAGAAGGACGGACCCAGTCGACGTGGGAGGCACGAGGCCTTGTTTGAGAGTCACGCCATCCAGGAATTGTTGGGGCGACTGGCGAGGAAGGGATTGGCGGTCGAGCACTATTCGGCACAGGACAAGCCGTTGTTCGAGTTGTTGGAGGGTGAGGGAGACCGTCAGCAGGTGCGCCCGTTGTTCTCGATACCGGAGATCCTGGAAGGGATCATGGAAGTGGGTAAGCGCGGGATTGAGATCAGGCGGTTCAAGGGTCTTGGCGAGATGAATCCCAAGCAGTTGTTCGAGACGACGATGGATCCGGCACATCGCAAGCTGTTGCGCATCGAGTTGACCGATGCGGTGGAGGCGGAGGAGATGTTTTCGCGCCTGATGGGTGAAGAAGTTGAGCCGCGCCGCCAATTCATCGAGGACAACGCCCTGAATGTGCGCAACCTCGATGTCTGACTGGGGAGCAGCGCCGACGAAACCGACCTGTCCACCTCATTTTTCCTGACCCATGCCTGACAATAATCCACCGCCCGGAAATGGACCGGGGCCTGCCTATTCCGCCAACGAGAAGATCGGCAAGATCAACGTGGCCGAGGAGATCAAGAACTCGTTCCTCGACTATTCGATGTCAGTGATCATTTCGCGTGCCTTGCCGGACGTGCGGGATGGTCTGAAGCCCTCCCAGCGGAGAACGCTTTATGCGATGCATGAGTTGGGGGTGATGCCAAACCGCAAGCACTTGAAGTGTGCCCGTATCGTGGGCGAGACGATTGGCAAGTATCACCCGCATGGTGATCAGGCGGTGTATGCGACGTTGGTGCACATGGCTCAGCCGTGGGCGATGCGGGAGCGGTTGGTGGATGGGCAGGGGAACTTTGGATCGGTGGAGGGAGATCCTCCTGCGGCGATGCGTTATACGGAGGCGCGCCTGACCCATCTGGGAGCGGTTCTGATGTCCGACATGGACCAGGACACGGTCGATTTCGCTCCGAACTATGATGAATCGATGTCGGAGCCGGTGGTTTTTCCGGCGGCCTTCCCGAACCTGCTGGTGAATGGGGGGACGGGAATTGCGGTGGGCATGGCCACCAACATGGCTCCCCACAACCTGGGAGAGAGCATTGATGCCATTTGCGCGCAGATTGACCAGCCGGACATCACGATTCCGGAGTTGATGAAGTTCATCAAGGGCCCGGATTTTCCGACAGGGTGCATGCTGTGTGGTGTGGAGGGCATCAAGTCCTATTTCATGACGGGACGCGGCGCGGTGAAGCTGCGGGGCAAGGTTGGAATCGAGCAGTTGAAGGGAAACCGCGAGCAGTTGGTGATCACGGAGATCCCTTACAACGTGAACCGAGCGAAGTTGGTCGAGCGCATCGCTGACCTGGTGAACGAGAAGGCGCCGGGATTCACGGACATCACCGCCATCCGGGATGAGTCGGATGAGAACACGCGGGTGGTGGTCGAGTTGAAGCGGGAAGCATTGCCGAGGGTGGTGATCAACAACCTGTACAAGCACACCCAGTTGGAGACGAGTTTTTCGGTCAATGCGCTGGCCATTGATCGGGGTCGTCCGAAGACACTGAACCTGAAGGACCTCATCAACTGCTATGTGGAGCATCGACGGGAGGTGATCCTGAGGCGGACCCGGTTCCAGTTGAAGAAGGCCGAGGAACGGGCTGAGATCCTGGAGGGATATGTCTGCGCATTGCGCAACCTGGATGACTTCATCCGGATCATTCGGACTTCGAAGAACCGGGATGAAGCAAAGACCAAGATCCTGGCCTTCGAATGGACCCGCACGCAGGTGGAGCGATGGGGAATCCTGATCCGTCAGGAAGGCCGTCTGGTGAATGGACGTTATTCGCTGACGGAGCGTCAGGTGGACGCGATCCTTGAGCTTCGACTGTACCAGCTCACGGGATTGGAGATCGACAAGGTCGAGGCCGAGTACAAGGCGTTGATAGATCGGATCAAGGATCTCCTGGACATCCTGGCCCGGGAGTCACGGGTGCTGGCGATCATCAAGGCTGAGCTGAAGGCGATCCGCGACAAGCATGCGACGCCTCGTCTGACGCAGATCGTGCCGGACGAGGGTGAGATAGCGATCGAGGATCTGATTGCGAACGAGGGCGTGATCGTGACGTTGACGCACAACGGGTTGATCAAGCGCACCACGGTGGCGTCGTACCGGTCGCAGAAGCGGGGAGGCAAGGGAGTGATCGGGATGAGCACCCGGGAGGCGGAAAAGCCGGAGGATGCGGACTTCATTGAGCATCTTTTCACGGCGTCCACGCACGACTACCTGATGTTTTTCACGAACATGGGTCGGGTCTACGTGGAGCGGGTCCATGAGATTCCCGACATGGGGCGTGCATCGCGGGGGCGCTCCATTGCGAACCTTCTGGAACTGAAGGCGGACGAGAAGGTTCAGGCCTTGGTCCGGGTGATTTCCAAGTATGGAGCGAACAAGGAGGAGCAGACGTGGCAACAGAGCCATGAACTGTTTTTCGTGACCCGGATGGGGACGGTGAAGCGCACGGCGCTGGCTGATTTCCAGAACGTGAGGAAGGGTGGGATCATCGCCATCACCCTGGAGAAGGGGGATGACTTGGTGGATGTGAAGCTGACCACCGGCAACAACGAGGTTGTGATCATCACCCGGGGCGGGATGAGCATCCGATTCCACGAAGAGCAGGTTCGGTCGATGGGACGTCCGGCGACGGGCGTTCGCGGAATCGACCTGGAAAAATCCGATGCGGTGGTGGCGCTGGCCATTGTGGATCCGACGGCGACGCTGCTGGTGGCGGGTGAGAACGGGATCGGGAAGCGGACCGAGTTCGAGGAGTACCGGGTCCAATCCCGTGCGGGCAAGGGTATCATCACGATGCGGACCGGAGAGAAGACCGGTGCGATCGTGGGGGCACTGACGGTTTCGGATGCGGACGAGCTGATGTTGATCACGGTGGGCGGCCAGATGGTGCGGATTCCGGTGCGAGGGATCCGTGAGGTGGGTCGGATCACGATGGGTGTGAAGCTGATTGACCTTGCGCCGAAGGACAAGCTGCAGGCGATCGCCCCGGTGGTGTCGGAAGATCGGGAGGACGTGGAGGCGGGGCTGGGTCCGCAGCTGCCGCTGACCTGACGTTGCCGGGAAGGTGGGGTGGCCATAGGGTGCCTGCATGGTGAAGGAACGGACGTTGGATGGGTTGCAGCAGGCGGTCTGGGAGGGGTGTCGGGTGACGCCTGCGGAGCTGCAGCAACTGGCGGTGCTGCCGCTGGAAGAGCTGGGAGCCTTGGCGGATCGGCGGCGGCAGTTGATGCGGTCGCGGGCTCATGGAGGGCGTGGCAACGACATCGTGACCTATATCGTCGACCGCAACGTCAATTATACCAACGTCTGCAACGTCTATTGCAAGTTCTGCGCCTTCTGGAGGAGCGAGAAGGATGAGGATTCCTACGTCATCAGCCACGACGAGATGGATAGGAAGGTGGAGGAGACGATCGCCCTGGGTGGGCACCAGATCCTGATGCAGGGTGGGCATCATCCGAAACTGACCAAGCAGTGGTACCTGGATCTGCTGACCCATCTTCGGGAGCGGTTTCCGACCGTGAATGTGCACGGTTTCAGCCCCAGTGAGTTCATCCATTTCCAGGAGGTGTTTCAGGAGCCGGTTGAGAAGATCCTGAGGGATTTTGTCGCGGCCGGCCTTGGATCGGTCCCGGGAGGAGGCGGAGAGATCCTGGTGGATCGGGTGCGGAAGCGGATCGCGCCGCTGAAGGCGAGTACGGACGAGTGGATGGGTGTGATGGACACGGCGCACGCGCTGGGGTTGCCGAGTTCGGTGACGATGATGTTCGGGCATGTGGAGACCCTGGAGGATCGGATAGAGCATCTGGACGTGGTGCGGGAACAGCAGGACCGATCCCTGGAGCGGTTGGTTGCGGGTGGAAAGCTGGGGGAACGGGGTGGTGGAATGGGGCCCATGGAACGAGCGCAGGCCTATGGGTTGGAACTGGAGAGCGGGAGGCTGGGTGGTGGTGCGTTCACGGCGTTCATCTGCTGGACGTTTCAGCCGGAGAACACGGTATTGAAGGCGCCGACGGTTGGGGCGCATGAATATCTGCGGACCCAGGCGCTGGCACGGATCTACCTGGACAACGTGCCGAGCGTGCAGAGTTCATGGGTGACGCAAGGCCAGGAGGTGGGACAGATCGCGCTGCGTTACGGAGCGAACGACCTTGGATCGATCATGATCGAGGAGAATGTGGTGAGCAGTGCAGGGACGACATTCCGGATGGGAGTGTCGGACATGCAACGACTGATCCGCGATCTCGGCCATGAGCCGCGGGCCCGGGACAACGCCTATCGGTTGGTGGACTGACGGGTCAGAGGGCGATCCAGACCCGTCCGTCCCGGACCTCGGTGGGGTAGGATTTCACGGGCCGGTCGGGACGGGTCTTGCAGGCACCGGTGACAATATCGAAGGCCCAGCCGTGGAGGGGGCAGAAGACTTCTCCGTTTTCGCACCAGCCTGCGCCGAGTGCGGCGCCCCGGTGTGGGCAGGCGTCATCGATGGCGTGGAACTGGTCCTGGATACGGAAGAGGGCGAGTCGCTTTCCCCGGAGTTCCACGGTCCGCCCGCGACCGGGAGGCAGGCTGTTGATGTCGGCGGCATCGACGAATTCCAGAGGGGAGGGGGTCACAGGGGGGTGGAACCGTGTGGCGGTTGGTTTTCGGGAACGCGTCGGACCATGAGGGGCAGACTCCCGAGGTGATTGGCGTCGAGGGCGAGATCGATGGTGTAGTCACCGAAGCGCGGGAGCTTCAGTTGGGGCATGAGGACGATGAGATTGATGGGGACGGAGACGTCATTGGGAGCGAAACGAAGTTCGATGGCGGACTCCATGGGGGGCAGGACCAGTTGACCGTCTTCATCGGCGAAAGTGATGCGGATGCGATGAACACCTTCCTCGATCCTTGAGAAGCGGATGCGGGAGGCGACGGCGCAATGGTTGAGGGTGACGGGAGCCTCACGGGACCAGATGCGATCAAAGGCGCCGAGGACATTGAGTTTGCCGCCTGCTTCGGTGGCGGCGTCGCAGAGGCAGAAGAGTTCCACCTTCATGGAATGGGTGGAGTCGGAGTCGTACTGGGAGCGGGAGCCTTCTTTTTCC
>CAZDYB010000036.1:0-289 GCA_964509045.1 uncultured Akkermansia sp. | reverse complement strand
GGGCATGTCGGGGAATTTCTCGGGGAGTTTGAAGGACTTGGGTTTGGGCTGGGCCATCTGGAGTGCGTCATCCGGGGTTGGATCGGTGCCGGCCGGTGTTTCGGATGGCTTCGTCATGTCTTGCTTCCATGCGGCGATCCGGGCCTGGAGGCCATGTTTCTCGGCGGTGGTCTTGTCGCCGGAGCGCATGTAGAAGAGGGACAGGTTGGTATGGACGAGTTGTTCGTTGGGGCGGAGTTGTTCGGCCTTGTGACCTTCGGCGATGGCGGTTGGGAAATCGCCTTTCCGA
>CAZDYB010000035.1:1288-16465 GCA_964509045.1 uncultured Akkermansia sp. | reverse complement strand
AATTCCGGGTCCCCGTTGGGGACGCAGGCCGGGACGAGTGCGCATACGCGTACTCATACTCGAAGGTGCAGGGACGGGGATTGGATGGAGTCTCGTGACCTCGCCTGCGACGGGATCGGATCAGGGTTTCGGTGTGGGCCAGTTCAGGTGGCGATGGAGGAAGTCGAAGGTGCCACGCCCATGGATGGTGTGTGGGCCGACGAAGGTTTCCATCTCGCATCGGTCGCCGATGCCGAGGCGTGCGGCGTAGAGGAATCGGACCTTGGCGAACTCCCAGGCGACGGTTTCGTCGGGGGCGACGCCGTCGAAGTGGCCGCGCTCGACCATGAACGGGCGTGGGGCGATGAGTGCGGCCATCTCGGCGTAGTTGAAGGTGCTGCCGAGGTCGAACTCGAAGATCTCGTATTCGCTGGTCCAGACATAGCTGTACCGGCCCTGGGTGCCGGAGGTGGCGGCGTTCTTGCCGACCCACTCATTGAAGTCGGCAGAGCAGATGGACAGGACATAACCTGGGACGAGGGGAGGGATGCGCATGGCGGATTTGCCGCCATAGCTCAGGCCATAGAAACCGATTCGGGCGGGGTCGACAAAGGGCAGTCCCTGGAGCCAGGAGACGATCTGTTGATGTTGGGGGACGATGGTGGAGAACAGGGTTTTCCGAAGGGGATAACTCTTGCGTTGGAGGGTTCGGAAGCGGTCTTCGAAGATGTAGGCGTTCTGGGGTGAGAACGTGATGAATCCGCGGTCGGCGAGGCGTGCGGCGTAATCGTGATAGGCGCCGTGATCGCCCTCGATGAGGTTCTGGGGACGACCTTCGAGTCCGTGCTGACAGACCACGACCGGACGGCGTTCGCCGGGCTTGAGATCCTTCGGGATCAGCAGGATTCCGTACGCAATCACATCGGGGAAGACATCCATCACCACTTCGTAGCCGGTCCAGCGTTCACCTTCGTGGGATTGACGGGAGCGGGGCGATGGGGGGAGGAGCGGTTCGTTGAAGCGGCCGATGACTTCTTCGGCGAATTGTTTGCGGTAGGGTTCGACGGTACGGGCATGGGCTTCGACGGAAGAGGTGTCGAGACGCTGCATGAACGAGCGGCGTACTTCGGGGCTGATGGTGAGGAGATGCTGGTTGTGGCGATCGATCTGGTGGAACTGCCGGAGTTGGCGGGAGGTTGGATCGGGCAGGGGAACCGCAGCGATGGGAGGGTTGGATTCCGGGGCAAGACTGGCGCCGGGTTGAAGTTGCTGGAGGAAGGATTTAAGCGTCTCCGTGGTGGCGAACGGGCCCTGGCCATCGTTGCTTCGGGTCAGGATGAAGGAGGGGCGGGGTTGGAGGGGTTGGACCAGGCGTTGGACCCGGTCGAACTCGGCGTCGACCGCGGTGGATTCCGGAGAGACCAGTCTTGAAGGTGCACCGCCGCCGTCACCGTTGAGGACAAGTTCGGGGCCGCGCGCGGCTTCGATGAGGAGGGAGCGGGGAGCGACCATGGCGGCGAGTTCGGCGTCGCCGAAGTGTTCCAGCAAACCGAACACGGTGCGGTCCAGGGGTTCGTCCCAGATGCGGGAACGGTCATTGAAATGGCCACTGACACCGACCGCCTGGATACGGGGGTCCAGCGCGCCGGCGAACAGGGCGATCCGTCCGCCTTCACCCCAGCCGAAGACTCCGACGGGATGGGCGGGGGATTGGTTGGTGGCGGTGGCCGCGTGCCAATCGATCAGGGCGAGGATCTTCTGGATTTCGTAGCCGGTGACAGTGCGACCGAGTTCAAAGGCGGAACGATGGAGGAATTCGCGGGCGGTGATGCGGGAACGGCCGAGGTGGGGTCCGCGATTCCGATCCAGGATGACGGGGATGACGACGCGGCAACCGCTTTCGGCGAGGCGCCGGGCGAACTGGGATCCGGGAGGAATACCGGGGGTGAGACCACAGAGTTGTTCGGGGGATTGGGAGGCGTCGGGGAGGGCAATGACGGTGGCGATGGGAGGGCGACCAACGGGAGTCAGGAGCAGGCCTTCGCCCTGGACATCGGAGAAGGCATCCCAACGGATGGCGTGGATCTCGTAACGGTCGTTGCGGGCGAGGAGCGCCGGGCGATCGAGGGTGGCGACCGGTTGGGGGGAGGGATCGGCGGAGCGGGGATCGCGCACGCCGAGGAGGTGGGCGAGTTGGGCGCGGAAGGCGGTCAGGGATTCCTGGTATTCGGCGGGTGAAGCGGATCGGGCGGGCCAGGTCTGGGACCGGAGATTGGCGGACTCGGCGATCTTGCGGAGGAGGAACCGGTCGATGCCATTGACGAGTTGGGAGGCGATGTCGCCTTCGAGGGTGAGGGGGGTGGTGCCGGGGAGTGGGGTGGGTTGGGCGGTGAGTGGCAGTGTGGAGAGGAGGGCGAGCCAGAAAC
This sequence comes from uncultured Akkermansia sp., assembly GCA_964509045.1. Classification (GTDB taxonomy): domain Bacteria; phylum Verrucomicrobiota; class Verrucomicrobiia; order Limisphaerales; family UBA9464; genus UBA6176. The sequence continues at coordinate 14,060 of CAZDYB010000035.1, read as the reverse complement.
AAAAGAGCCGCGACCGGAACTCGTGGGGCAACATGGCGCCCACTGAAAACCCGTCGCGGCAAAGAAGGAATGGGAAACTGAGCCGGACCCTTGCAGTTGGGAGGGAAGTGGCGGCGCAGCAGATTCTTTCGCAGGCCGAGGAGTGAGCGAGGAGCGTATCAACAAAACGATCCGTAACGAGCGAGCAACGAAGGCATTGCGGAAGAAGATCCAGCCGAGACGACCGATCCGACTGCATGGTTCCGGCTGAGCCGGACCCGGGCCGGGCCCTGGGATCAGGCGGTCAGTTCGGCGTAGCGTTTGTCGAGGAACTCCCAGTTCACGACTTCGGCCAGGGCACCGACGTATTCGTTCCGGCGGTTCTGGTACTTGAGGTAATAGGCGTGTTCCCAGAGATCGACTCCGAAGAGGATCTTGCGGCCCTGAAGGAGGGGCGAGTCCTGGTTGGGGGAGGATTCGAGTTTGAGGGAACGATCCTTGTTGACGCTGATCCAGAGCCAGCCGCTGCCGAAGACGGCGAGGGCGGCCTTGACGAAGTTCTCGCGGGCTTCCTCGGGATTGGAGGCGTTGAGGGCCTGGAGGATGGCTTCGCCCAGGGCGTCGCCGGGGCCGGTTCCATCATTGCGACGGAGGGTTTTCCAGAAGAGGGAATGGTTGACGTGGCCACCGGCATTGTTGCGGACGGTGGTGCGGATCCGTTCGGGGACCTTGTCGAGGTTGGCGAGGAGTTCCTCGGCCGAATACTTGTGGAGATCGGGGTAGTCGGCGATGGCCTTGTTCAGGTTGTTGACGTAGGCGGCATGATGTTTGCCGTGATGGATCTGCATGGTCTGGGCATCGATGTAGGGTTCCAGGGCATCGAAGCCATAGCCCAGGGGCGGCAGTTTGTGGGGGCCGGTGGGGGCGGCCTGGGCGAAGACGTTGCCGGTGGCAACGGCTGCGGTGGCAATGAGGGTGGAACGGAGGGCCTGACGGCGCGTCAAGAGAAGGTTCATAGCGCTGATGATGAAACGAATGAGACGAGATGGGATGTTGCCGCAATGGGGTTGGGAAGCAAGGCGAGGGTGGGGAAGGATTGGAGCGGCGACGTTCGGTCGCCGGAGAGGTGGAGTCGGGAGCCTGTCCCTCATCGATCCCCGTGTGCCGATGAGTTCGTACTCGCCCCCTTGATCGTACTCGTACTCGGTTCCAAAACCTCCCCGCGCTCCCGCCCTACTCAATGGTGAATCAGGAGCCCGGTTACCCGAGCCTGTCCCTCAGCATGTTGATGGAAAGGGTTTCACGCGAAGCCGCCAGGAACGCGAAGGATACAGGGGGGCGGGTGCGAAGGGATATCTGAGCATTGGCTGCCGGGTACATCGGGTTTGCGAATCCGGAGTATCTGGGGAGGTGGGGTGGAATCCGGACGAAATGCGGATTGCCCGGGGGCATCTTCGGCATAACGTCGCCGCAGCCACGAATGGACCGTATGACTGAATCGCCCCCTGATGCTCTTCCCCGGCCGCCCCTGTGGCGGGTGTTGTTGGTGGGATCGAACCTCCGGGTGACGTTGATCCGGGCGGGAGTGCTGGCGTTGTTGGCGTGGTGGGTTTTCGGGTATGTGCTGCGTCCGGTGCGGGTGGCGGGGATCAGCATGGAACCGACCTACCGGTTGCAGCAGGTCAATTTCGTCAATCGCTGGTCCTTCCGGTTCCGGGAACCGGGTCGGGGCGACGTGGTGGGGGTGCGGATGGCCGGGGAGAGTGTCCTCTATCTCAAGCGGATCATCGGGATGCCCGGTGAACGGATCCGGTTCACCCGCGGTCAGGTGTACATCAATGATGAACCCCTGGAGGAACCGTACGTGAAGCATCGCGCACCCTGGAACGAAGCGGAACTGGAGCTGGGACCGGACGAGTATTTCCTGGTCGGCGACAACCGGGGCATGCCGGCCCGGGACCATACCCATGGGGCATTCTCCCGAAGCCGGCTGGTGGGGAGGGTCCTGTTGTGAATCTGATGTCGGCCCGTTGGATCGGGTTGTTTCTGGTGGGGTTGATGGCCCTGGGGGCGTGGCGTCTGTGGCCGAATGAGGAGAGACGGGTGCGGCGGGTGATCGAGGGATTGGCACAGGATGCCTCCTTCACCGGGGGGGAGGGCAACATCTCCCGGATCGCGAAGGTGAATGCCATCGCCAACCGGTTCACGGTCGACGCCGAGTTGCATGTGGACCAGGTGGTGCGGGTGGAATCGGCGTTGCGCGGTCGGGAAACGATCCAGGGAGTGCTGATGGTTGCGGCGCCGGCGATGGGTGCGGTGCAGGTGGATGTACACGATGTGCAGGTGAGGTTGGGTGGGGATGACACGGCGCAGGTGACGATGACGGCGAGTGCGAAGACGGGTGGGAGACAGGGGGATTTCAATGCGCAGGAATTCGAGTTGCAGATGAGGAAGGTCGAGGGCAAGTGGTTGATCGCCCGGGTGGAAGCGGTGTTGGGATATCGGAGGCCGCAGATCCAGTGATCTGGTGGCGTGACGTCCGGTGCCGGTGTCGGCCTGGGGGCTTGGAACGGTCCGCCCGTGCAACTTCCAGCCGGGCTGTGCACGATCACCGCGGTGACCGGGATGAAGACGACCTCGCACACATCGGATCCGCAATTGCCCCATCGCTTCGGCAATTATGAATTGCTGGAGGAAGTGGGTCGCGGCGGGACCGGAATCATCTATCGGGCCCGGCAGGTCGGGTTGGATCGGACCTGCGCGGTCAAGATGCTGCATCCGGGCCCGGGTGTGGGAGGGGATCCGGGTACGCTTTTCGATGAAGCCCGCGCGGCGGCCAGCCTGGATCATCCCAGCATCGTGCGGATCTTCGAGATGGGGTGTGCCGAAGGACGCGAGTTCTTCTCGATGGAATTTGTGGCGGGCGAGAGCCTGGCGGACTGGGCGCGGACCCGGTTGGTGTCGGTGGACGAGGTGGCGAAGTTGGTCCGGGACATAGCGGAAGCGGTGGCCTTTGCCCATGGCCGCGGCGTCTGGCACCTCGATCTCAAGCCGGCGAACATCCTGATCGATCGGGAAGGACGCCCGCATCTCACGGATTTTGGAATGGCGCGCCTGGCAAAGGCGGTCCAGGAGCGGGACGCGGGGTGGGGAGCGGGTACCCCGAATTACCTGGCGCCGGAACAGGCCTGTGACCGGTATGGATCGCCGCGGGCGGTGACGGATGTGTTCGGGATCGGGGGCATCCTTTATTTCCTGCTGACCGATCGGGCGCCGTTCCGTGGGGAGACGTTGGCGGACACCCTGCGGGCGGTGTTGGAGGAAGACCCGGTCCGACCGGGCAGCCTTCGGGCGGGTGTGCCGGAGGACCTGGAAACCATTTGTCTCAAGTGCCTGGAGAAACGGCCGTCGCGTCGGTATCGGACGGTGTCGGAGGTGGCGTCCGAACTGCAGCGTTTCCTGAATGACGAACCCATCCAGGGTCGGCCGGTGGGGGTGGGACCGCGGGTGTTGAAGTGGTGGCGTCGGCATCCGTTGGCAGGTGGATTGGGAACGTTGATCGGGTTGACGCTGGTGGCATTGACGGTGTCGTCGACGTCAACGGCGGTGCGGATGGGGAGGGAGCGCGATGCGGCGATGCGGATGCGGATGGAGGCGGATGCGATGCGGGTGGGTGCCGAGCAGCGTGCGGCGGAAGTCCGGCGCCAGCTCTACGCGGCTGACCTGGCGTTGGCGTTCCGTGCGTATGAGGCCGGTGCGGAAGGCCGGGTCCGGGCGATCCTTGAGGGACATCGGCCGGGTGGGAATGAGGAGGATCTCCGGGGATGGGAATGGCGGTTCCTGGAGGGGCAGGTGCGTTCGGACGAGGTGCGTCGGCTGGGGCGCATGGACGGCGAGGTACAACGGTTGGGACTGGCGCCGGATGGAGCCCGGTTGTGGGCCGCGGACAATCTGGGAGGATTGATGGAATGGGATGCGGCAACCGGAGCCCTGCTCCGTACGGCGCCGATCCGGGAGTTGGCGGCGTCGTCGATGGTGTCCGATCCGGGTGGACGTTGGGTGGCGGTGGGGGATCGGGTGGCGGGTGCGACGAACTCGCTGGTGAGGTTCGTGGATGCGACAACCTGGACGAACCAGCGGGTGTGGGCGGTTCCCGGCCTGGTGGCGCCGCGGGCGGTGACGATGGATGGGAGCACGGTCTGGTTGTCGGGCCGGGACGGCGCGGTGGCGTTGTCGGTGGAGAGTGGGGAGTTCCGGCAATATCGGTTCGGCACGAACGGGGTGCGACCGGTCCTGGCGCTGAGTCCGGACGGGGAGTGGGCGGTGGCGGGTCAGGGGGAACGGGGATTGGCGTGGTTGCCGTCGGGAGGGACGCGGGAGGGATGGGTGTCCCGGATTGGGGACGGCATGGAATGGGGGCTGGGCCGGGAGGTGACGGCGCTGGAATTTTCGCCGGATGGCCGGTGGTTGGTGGTTGGGGCGACCGATGGACTGGTCCGGTTGATCGATGTATCGACGCGGACGGTGGAGGCGGTGTGGGCGGGGCATGATCAACCGGTGTTGGCCCTGCGGTTCAGTCCGGATGGGAGACGGCTGTTGTCGGTGGGGGGAGATCCCTTCGGGATGATCCGGGAGATCCCTACCGGGCGTGAGGCGGGCAGGATCCGGGGATTGGCGGGGGTGACGCACGATGCGGTGTGGGTGGGGGAGGAGGTGGTGACGGGGGCCTCGGACGGCACGGTGCGGCGATGGCGGGCCTCGGAGGCGCAGCGGTGGGGAGTGTTGACCAATCTGCCGGTGGAGACGCTGGGGACGGCGTTGCTGGAGGGCGGGCGTCATGCGTTGGTGATGACGCGGGATGGAACGCGGCTTTGGGAAGTGCCGGCGGGCACGGAGTTGCTGGATTTCCCGATGGATCCCGACGCCCTGGCCAGTGCGGTGCATGTGGGGATCGACGGCAGGGTGAAGGCGGCGCGTTACTGGGTGGGCGGACTGATCGGGGTGAGGGTCATGGGAGGCGACGCTCCGACGGACACGGTGACGGAGACCAACTGGGTTGCGGTGCCGCGGTTCTCGAATGCGGCGGACCTGAGCTTCAGCCCGGATGGAAGGCGGTTGGCGGTGGCCGACATGGGCAATGGGGTGCGGGTGTATGGGACGGAGCCGATGCGACTGGAGCATCGGTTTGGGGTGGGGACAGCGCGTTCGCTCCGGTTCTCATCCGATGGCCGGCGGTTGGCGGCGGCGATGGGTGGCCGGGTGTTGATCTGGGATCTGGCAGGCGCGGTGCCGTCGGTGGTGACCAACGAAGTGGTCCGATGGGAGGCGCTGGACTTCGCGGGGGACGGTCGACAGTTGTTGGTGTCGGACTCCGACGGGACGATCCGGATGCTGGACGCGGCGACGGGCCGGGAAGAGCGGGTGATTCCGGGTGGCGTCGGTGGATTGACACGACTGGCGAGAACGCCGGATGGACGTCGGGTGTTGGCGGGGACAGTGGACGGGCGCATAATGTTATGGGATGTGGCGACGGGACGGGACCTTGGAGGGTTCCGGGTGGGGAGAACGGCGGTGGCGGGGTTGCAGTTCCGGGCGGATGAATCGTTGGTGGTGGCGATGGGTGAAGGGGTTTTCGTTTTTCCTGCCCTGTCCCCGGCGGAAGGGAGCGGACGATGAAGGGGAGTCCGGGATCGGCGCTTGATGGGGTTGCGGGGTGGAGAACAAGGTAGGGGCATGTTCATCCTGCCACGCATCGGTTCGCGCCGAAGGTTTCTGGGCGCGATGGGTGCGGGGTTTGGAGGGATGGCGTTGGGGGCGTTGGGGCGGTTGGAGGCGCGGGGTCGACCGGATGGGGTCGGGTTGGATCCGCTGGATCCCTTTGCACCGAGATCACCGGCGTTGGTGCCGCGTGCGAAGTCGGTGATCTTCCTGTTCCTGGTCGGCGGTCCGTCGCAGGTGGACACCTTCGACTACAAACCACTGTTGCAGGAGTTGAACGGGAAGCCGGTGCCGGATTCGTTCCGCAAGGCGGTGGAAGGGACGCGGTTCGCCAATGTGTTCCACGGGTGCAAGGACGAGTTGATGGGCAGTCCGTTCCGTTGGGCGCAGCATGGGGAATCGGGGATGTGGGTGAGCGACCTGATGCCGCAGGTGGCCCGGCATGTGGACGAGTTGTGCTTCATCCATTCGCTCCAGGCGGATTCCAACAACCACGCCCCGGCGAGCTATCAGTTGCACACGGGCGACATCCGGCCGGGCAAGGCCAGCCTGGGATCGTGGGTGACTTACGGGTTGGGATCGGGGAATCGCGATCTGCCGGGGTACGTGATGCTGTTCGATGCGGGGCCGTTGGGCGGCGCGGCGAATTACTCGAACGGGTTCCTGCCTGCGGCCTTCCAGCCGACGCGATTGCGGGATGTGGGAACGCCGGTGCTGGACCTGTTGCCCCCGGACGGTTTTGCGGAAGGCCAACGCGAGACCCTGGACCTGATCCGGGATCTGAACCTGCGGCATCGGGCGGCCCGGCCCGGCTTCACCGAACTCGAGGCGCGGATTGCGAGTTATGAGCTGTCGTACCGGATGCAATCGGCGGCTTTGGAGGTGGGCGATGTGGAGAAGGAACCGGCCGGGTTGAAGCGGGGCTATGGGTTGGAACATGGGGACAGGCGGACCCAGGCTTTTGGAAGGAAATGCCTGTTGGCGCGGCGCCTGGTGGAGCGCGGGGTGCGGTTCGTCCAGGTGTATGACATGCCGGACAAGGACGGTTGGGATGCCCACGATCAGCTGGTGAAGAACCATGAACCGCGGGCGCGCTGGACGGATCAGCCGGTGGCGGCATTGCTGACGGATTTGAAACAGCGTGGGTTGCTGGATGAGACCCTGGTGATCTGGGCCAGCGAGTTTGGTCGGACGCCGATGATGCAGGGAAACCTGGGGCGGCAACACAACGCGGCGGGGTTCACGATCTGGATGGCGGGAGGCGGAGTGAAGCCGGGGATGCGGATCGGGAGGACGGATGAACTGGGGCTGATGGCGGTGGATCAACCGGTGCAGATGAAGGATCTGCACGCCACGATCCTGCGGTTGATGGGGCTGGAGCATGAGGAATTGCATTTCGAGGTCAGCGGCCGGCTGGAAAGGCTGACGGGAATTGCCGGCGGCGCCCGGGTCATCCCGGGCGTGATCGATGAGCGGGGTGCCCGGTCATGAATTGGCTTCGGATCAGCGGCCTGATCGGGGTTTGGTGGTGCGCGTTCACGGGCGGGGCGCTGGCGGATGCACCGGTGAACTTCTCGCGCGAGATCCTGCCGTTGCTGTCGGACCATTGTTTCGCCTGTCACGGCCCGGATGAAGGCGGACGGAAGGCGGGTCTGCGGTTGGACACGCGGGAGGGAGCCCTGGGAGCCGGGCGCAGCGGTGAACGGGCGGTGGTGCCCGGCCAGGCGGCAGAGAGCGAACTGATCCGTCGCGTCCGCCATGCCGATCCCGACGAGGTCATGCCGCCGCCGAAGTCGAATCGGACCCTGTCACCGGCACAGGTGGAGTTGCTGGGGCGTTGGGTGGATGAAGGGGCTTCGTGGGGACGCCATTGGGCATTTGAGAAGCCGGTCCGACCACCGGTGCCGGCCATCGCGGTGACGGGGGGCAATCCCATTGATGCGTTGGTCCGGGCGCGGTTGCGTCGGGAGGGGCTTGAACCTTCCGAAGAAGCGTCGCCGCCGACGTTGCTCCGGCGCTTGAGCCTGGACCTGACGGGACTGCCGCCAACGCCGGAGGAACTGGCGGCGTACCTGGCGGATCGGTCGCCGGGTGCGTATGGCCGGCAGGTGGAACGACTGTTGGCCTCGCCGAGATATGGAGAGCGGATGGCCTGGGATTGGATGGAGGCGGCGCGATACGCGGATTCGAACGGGTATCAGGGGGATGGCGAACGGACGATGTGGCCGTGGCGGGATTGGGTGGTGGATGCCTTCAACAGGAACCTTTCGTTTGACCGGTTCACGGTGTGGCAGATCGCGGGGGATCGCCTGGTCGAGCCGACATTGGAGCAACGGTTGGCGACGGGGTTCCTGCGCAACCACATGATCAACGGGGAAGGGGGGCGGATCGCGGAGGAGAACCGGATCGAGTACCTGTTTGACCAGACGGAGACGGTGGCCACGGTGTGGTTGGGGGCGACGTTCAACTGCACCCGGTGTCATGATCACAAGTTCGATCCGTACACCCAGCGGGATTACTTCCGGTTGCTGGCCTATTTCAACCGGACGGCGGTGGATGGCGGCGGAGGCAATCCGCAATCGCCTCCGGTGTTGGCGGTGCCGGATGCCGCCCAGGAGCGGGGATTGGAGGAGGCTGAGTTGGCGTTGGCGATGGCGATCCGTGAGACGGCGGGATGGGAGACGATGAAGTTTGCGCGGGAAGAAGGCGTGGATCTTGCCGGGGCGCCGGGCGCGGCGGGATTGCCGAAAGAGATCCTGGATCATCTGAAGGTGGCGCCGCAGGCCCGGGACAGCGGACGGCTTGGGAAGTTGGCGGAGCATTGGAAGGAGTCGGAACCGGCATATGCGAAATTGCTGGAGACGCAGCGTCGGGCGCGGGACGGGCGGGATGCGTTGGCTCGGAGCATTCCGAAGGTGATGGTGATGGAGGACATGGCGACGGCACGGCCGACGCGGATGCTGGAGCGGGGCAATTATCTGAAGCCGGGTGAAACGGTGATGCCGGGTTTGCCGGCGAGCCTGGTTCCGGAGGGAGCGGTTGGCGGAGACGATCGTCTGGCATTGGCGGAGTGGTTGGTGTCGCCATCGAATCCGTTGACAGCCCGCGTCACGGTGAACCGGGTGTGGCAGATGTTCTTCGGGGTGGGCCTGGTGAAGACATCGGAGGATTTCGGATTGCAGGGGGAGGCGCCGGTGATGCCGGAGTTGCTGGATTGGCTGGCGCTGGATTTTGTGGAGAGCGGCTGGGACATGAAACACCTGGTGCGCCGCATCGTGACCAGCGCGACGTATCGTCAGTCGTCACGGATGACGGAGGAACAGTTCGAGCGGGACCCGGAGAACCGGTTGCTGGGGCGGGGGGCACGGTTCCGGATGCCATCGTGGATGATCCGGGACATGGCGTTGGCGTCGGCAGGAATGCTGGGGTCGGAGTTGGGCGGGCCGCCGGTGAAGCCGTATCAGCCCTCGGGTGTGTGGGAGGAGGCGACGTTTGGAAACAAGCGATATGAGCAGGATCGGGGAGCGGCGTTGTATCGGCGGAGCCTGCTGGTTTTCTGGCGACGGATTGTGGGGCCGACTTTGTTTTTCGATGTGGCGAACCGGCAGACGTGTTCGGTGAAGACGCCGCGGACGAACGTGCCGTTGCATGCGTTGCTGACCCTGAATGACGTGACTTATGTGGAGGCGGCGCGGGTGTTGGCGGCCGGGGCCTTGACCGGGGGCGGACCCGATTCGGGACGACGGCTGGGTTGGGTGTTCCAGCGGGTGTTGGGACGTGAACCGTCTTTGGGCGAACGGGAGGTCCTGTTGGCGGGCCTGGAGCGGCATCGGGAACGGTTTGGATCCGACCGGGCGGGCGCGGGGACTTTGGTTGGGGTGGGAGAATGGCCGGGGATGACGGGGTTGGATCCGGTGGAGCATGCGGCCTGGACGGTGGTGTGCAGCACGGTGTTGAACCTGGACGAAGCACTGACACGGGAATGAACACGGGAATGAATCCGATACCGATGGATCGCCGGGCGTTTCTTGGCCGGGCCGGCACGGGAGTGGGGTTGGCGGCGTTGGCGGGGTTGCTGGGTCGGGACGGGTTGTTGGCGGCGGGGACGGGTGCCCTGGGCCGACGCCCCGGATTGCCGCATCGGGAGCCGAAGGCGAAGCGGGTGATCTACCTGTTCCAGAACGGGGCACCGACCCATGTGGATCTCTTCGATTACAAGCCGCGGTTGCAGGCGATGCATGGAAAGCCGGTGCCGGACGAGTACATCGGGGGGAAACGGTTCAGCACCATGACGGGGAAGGCGGACGGCAAGCTGTTGCTGGCGCCGGTGGAACCGTTCCGTCAGCACGGGCAATGCGGTGCGTGGGTGAGCGGGTTCCTGCCGCACACGGCGCGACAGGTGGATGACCTGTGTTTCGTGATGGGGATGCACACCGATTCCGTGAACCATGCGCCGGGGATCTCGATGATGTTGAGCGGGGCGGAGATCCCGGGACGCCCGACGTTGGGGGCGTGGTTGACGTATGGGTTGGGGAGTGATTCCGAGAACCTGCCGGCGTTCGTGGTGATGACGTCGGTGAGCAAGGGGACGTCGTGCGGCCAGATCTTCTACGACTTCTACTGGGGGTCGGGATTCCTGCCGTCGCGTTATCAGGGAGTGAAGTTCCGCGGGGGTGGTGAGCCGGTGTTGTACCTGGGGGATCCGGCCGGGATGAGTCGGGAGACGCGGCGCTCGATGCTGGACGATCTGGGGGAGTTGAACCGGATGAAGCTGGCGCAGCAGGGTGATCCGGAGATCGCGACGCGGATTTCGCAGTATGAGATGGCGTTCCGGATGCAGACCAGTGTTCCGGAACTGGTCGATCTTTCACGGGAACCCCAGTCGGTGTTGGACCTGTACGGGCCCTCGGTACGGGAGCAGGGGACGTTCGCGTACAACTGCCTGATGGCGCGGCGCCTGATCGAGCGCGGGGTGCGTTGCGTGCAGGTGATGCACGCGGGTTGGGATCAGCACAACAGCCTGACCACGGAGTTGTACACCCAGTGTCGCGACACCGACCAGCCGTCGGCCGGTCTGGTGGCGGACCTGAAACAGCGGGGTTTGCTGGACGACACGCTGGTGGTCTGGGGCGGGGAGTTTGGCAGGACCCCGTTCATCCAGGGCAATCTGGAGGATCGAAAGCGTTGGGGCCGGGATCATCATCCGTACGCATTCACCTCCTGGATGGCCGGGGGCGGGGTGAAGCCGGGGATCCAGTTTGGCGAGACGGATGACCTGGGGATGAACGTGGTGCGGGACCCGGTCCATGTTCATGATTTCCAGGCCACCCTGTTGCATCTGCTGGGGATTGATCACGAACGGTTGACCTACCGATTCCAGGGCCGGGATTTTCGCCTGACCGATGTCCATGGGGAAGTGGTGAAGGGGATCCTGGCGTGAATGCGGGGATGCCGGGTGGTAGGGGAAGCCGGGAGTGCAGTTTGGATCCGACCCAGTCTCCCAGACTGCATCCCCTCCGCGCGACACCGAACTGTCACCGGCCAACCTCTCGACGATGGGACCCGTCGTCTCCAACACTTGCCGGCGATGAGGAAGTCGTCTCGATCGGGGGTTGGCGGGGTCCATTGGTTGGACCGATTGCTGGCCGATCCCCTGGGACTGGGCATCTGGTGCACGCTGGCCGCGTTTGGCACCTACGCCTGCATGTACGGCTTCCGCAAACCCTTCACCGCAGGAACCTATGTCGACGCCCCGTTCGGTCCCGGGTCCAAGGCGTGGCTGGTGGGTGCGCAGGTGCTCGGATACACGTTGTCCAAGATCATCGGCATCGGCGTGATCTCGGAGATGGATCCGGCCCGACGCCGGATCACGCTGCTGGGATTGATCGCGTCGGCTGAGATTGCCCTCCTGCTGTTTGCCATTGTTCCCGCCCCGTTCCATCCGGTCTGCCTGTTCTTCAACGGACTTCCCCTGGGCATGGTCTTCGGACTGGTCCTCGGATTCCTTGAAGGGCGACGCCTGACCGAAGCCTTCGTCGCTGGTCTCTGTGCCAGCTTCATCCTCGCTGATGGCATCGCGAAGTCCGCCGGTGCAGCCCTGCTCGCCGCGAGGATTCCCGAGCCCTGGATGCCCGCGGTTGCCGGCCTGATGTTCGCACTGCCATTGCTGGGCTTCGTCTGGATGCTCGGTCGCATCCCGGCACCGGATGCCGCGGATGTCGTCGCGCGCTCCGAACGGACTCCTTTGGATGCCCGCGGGCGCCGTGCGTTCCTGGGACGGCACGGCGTGGGACTCATCCTCATCACCCTTGCCTACACCCTGATCACGGTGTTGCGAAGTTTCAGGGCGGATTTCGCGCCCGAACTCTGGGCCGGTCTCGGCACCCGGACCTTGCCCGGACTTTTCACCCGATCCGAGATGTGGGTGGCCCTGGCGGTCATCGGAGTCAACGCCCTGACCGTCCGGATCCGGGACAATCGCACCGCGTTCTTCACATCGATCGGCGTCGCCTGCGCCGGGCTCGGATTGGTGGCGGTCGCGTTGGTGCTGCAGTCCGTCGGCAGCCTGAAACCGTTCACCTTCATGGTGCTGCTCGGGATCGGTCTCTACCTCCCTTACGTCGCCGTCCACACCACCGTCTTCGAACGTCTCATCGCCTTCACCCGCGAGACCGGCAACATCGGGTTCCTGATGTATCTGGCCGATGCCGGCGGCTACCTCGGCTATGTGGCGGTGATGCTGATCAGGAACAGCGGGCTCGCAGGAACGGAACTGTTGCCCTCGTTCATCCGCCTTTCATGGGTGGTGGTCCTCCTTGCCGCAGCATCCTTCACTGCGGCCGCCATCTTCTTTGCCCGACGTCACCCTGCATTGCCCCGATGACACTGACCCACGCCGCCCAGCCCTGACGCTGCGCTCGCGTCCGACCGGCGACCACGGGGTTTTCCATGACGTTCGGAACTGACCCTCAGCCGGAACCATGCCGTCGGATCGGTCGTCCCGGCTGGATCTTCTTCCGGAATGCCTTCGTCGTTCGCTCGTCATCCCGCGCTGCGGGACGCCTCGCGCACTCTT
>CAZDYB010000035.1:0-1278 GCA_964509045.1 uncultured Akkermansia sp. | reverse complement strand
CCTGCGAAAGCATCTGTTGCGCCGTCACGTCCCTCCCAACTGCATGGTTCCGGCTCAGGGTGCCTTGATTCCTGGGTGCAGCCCGGTGGCGGAGGCCTCACGCGGAGGCGCCGAGGCGTGGGCATCGACAAGGAGTTCGGAGGAGCGATAGGATTTGGGCATGCAACATGCGCCTGGTTTTCTGCGGTTGGTGGAGGATGCGAAGTCGCGCGTGGTGGAGGTGACGATCGAGGGATTGAAGGAGCGGATGGCGGTGAATCCTGGACTGGTGTTGTTGGATGTCCGGGAAGAGAGCGAATGGGCGGCGGGCCACGCGGTGCAGGCGCGGCATCTGGGCAAGGGAATCCTGGAAAGGGATCTGGAAGGGATGTTGCCGGATCCGGACACGGAGATCGTGATGTATTGCGGTGGTGGATTCCGGAGTGCGCTGACCTGTGACGCCGCGCAGCGGATGGGGTATCGGAAGGTCTCGTCGTTGATTGGTGGTTACAAGGGACTGGTGGCGGCCGGTTGGCCGATGACCCGTTGAGGATGGGGACTGTCGTCAGCCGAATCACGCCATGACCTTGATCACCGACGAACGATGCCTGGAGTTTTCAACCCCGGGACATCCCGAACGGCCGACCCGGGTGAGTCGTACGGTCGACCTGATGCGGACGCAGAAGGTGTTGGAGATCGAGTGGGCTGGGTTGGCGTCGGTATCGGATGAGTGCCTGTTGCGGGCGCACACGGCGGAGCATCTGGCGCGGCTGAACGTGGCCCAGGATTTCGATGGGGATACGGCATATCACCCGGGGATTGGCGAGCACGCGCGACGCGGGGTGGGTGGGGCGTTGAAGGCGATGCTGCTGTGTCGGGAGGGGGGGCATGCGATGAGTCTGATGCGTCCGCCGGGGCATCATGCGACGCGTGGGCAGGCGATGGGGTTCTGTTATCTGGGTTCGTTGGCGGTGGCGGCCCTGGAGGCGCGGGCGACGGGCGTCTCCCGGATCGCGTTGTTTGACTTTGATGTGCATCACGGAAACGGGACGGAAGACATCGTGAAGGGGCAAGCCGGGGTGACGTTTGTGTCGGTGCATCAGTATCCGTGTTACCCGGGGACGGGAGAGGCGGATGTGGGTGGCAACTGTTTCAATTTCCCGGTGGCGCCGGGAACGGCGCGGGAGGTTTGGCGTGGAGTATTGGAGAAGGCGTTGGTCCGGATCCGGGAATCGCGACCGGAGGTGGTGGGGATTTCGGCGGGGTTTGATGCCTAGGTGAGGGATCCGTTGGCCAACG
>CAZDYB010000034.1:11155-16554 GCA_964509045.1 uncultured Akkermansia sp. | reverse complement strand
GCGAAGAGCCTGTCCCCAGACTTGGTTCGAAGGGGGGATGGAGCCTGTCCCTGACAAGCGTGACCTTGAGAACGGTCCACCGTGACCGGCCTTGCTGAACAAACAGGGGCGTACTCTTCGCCCTTCCCGGGGACTGACGATGACTCACCCACTCTGCTGACGGACAAACTTTCCGGCAGACCTACTCCGAAGTTTGCCGATGTTCAGCCATTTGGTAACGACTTCGGCACTTGCTCCGGAAAGTGGCGATCCCGGGGACTCCGCCGTTGTTGCATTTTCACGAACCGCTGAAGTGCCTTCGAATTCAAGAGGGCAAAGGCGGTTCTTCCCCGACGACCTTCTCCGACAACGGGTCGGGCGCGACGCCGTGCACGGAGGGATCGACCTGCTCGACCGCCAACTCCGCCTGCACCGGTTCCGCGGGGGCCGTAGACAAGTGGTTGTCGACCGTCATTAACGCTTCCGGGCGCTGTACAGGAATCCGACGCAATTCGCTGGCTGCGGGCAAGGCATCCAGACTGGCCAAGCCGAAGTACTCGAGAAACGCCGAGCCCGTTGCAAACTGCATGGGACGTCCAATGACGTCGGCGCGACCTGCCTCCACTACAAGATTACGTTCTTTCAGTGTGCCCATGACGCCGTCCACCGCCACACCTCGGATCTGTTCGATCTCGGATCGGGTGATGGGCTGGCGATAGGCGATGATGGCCAGGGTTTCCAATGCGGGTTGGGAAAGTCGCACGGGGCGGCTCTTGACCCCAAGGAGGGTCTTCAACCAGGGAGCAAACTCGGGTTGGGTAACGAACTGCCAAGAACCCGCGATGCAGATCAATCGGTAACTCCTACCTGCTGCGTCGTGCTCGGCAGCCAACCCTTCCAACGCGGTCACGATGGACTCCAATGGCGCCTTTCGGAACGTCTTCACCGTCTCCTCAGCGCCTTCCTCGTCCGCCGCCCGGGTCAACACATCGCGGAGTTCCGCGGGCGACAGGGGTTTCGACGAAGTGAAAAGCAGTACTTCCAGGATGGACTTCAGTTCCATGGGTCAGGCGATCTCGGATCGGTTGGAGTCATCAGCCAACGGGACGGCCTCATGAAGGACATCGGGGGCAGGAGGAACAATCGGCTCAACAATGTCCGCCGGCGGAGTGGATCCCGGGATCGGTTGGGTTCCAGCCGATGCATCGGTCACAGATTCCTGAATCGGGTCACCGGCAGCCGAAGCCGGCCGTTGAACCGGGGCCATCTCGATCTCGATTTCCCCGAATTGTTCAGCCTGGGTGGCGACCAGCAACTTCATGCGGATCAGTTCCAGCAACGCCAGGAACGTGACCACCACCTCCGCCCTGGTCCGAGCGGCGGCAAAAAGCTCACTGAACCGGAAGCGCGGCGTACCCGACACCAACTGCCGCAGATAATCGATCTTCTCACTGACCGTGAAGGGATCCGCCTGGATCTCCCGGACGTCGGTACGTTCATTGTACCGCTTGAGGATCGATGCAACTGCGCCAACAAGATCGAACACGGACAACGCCCCACGCCTGACCGGTTCCTCAGACGAAAGATCAGGCCGGGCAGGCCGTCGCTCATACAGAAAATCCATCTCACCCTCCCGCACCTGCAACCGAGCGGCTGCGTCCTTGAACTTCTTGTACTCGACCAGGCGCCGGATCAGTTCCCAACGTGGATCTTCTTCGTCCTCGTCCTCCTCGGCGACGGCCACCTGTTTATCGACTGGCAGCAACTCCCGGCTCTTGATGTACAGGAGCGTGGCGGCCATCACCACAAACTCGCCAGCCACTTCCAGGTCCAATTCCCGCATCTGCTCGATGTAGGTCACAAACTCGGTGGCAATCCGGGTGAGGTTGACCTGATAGATGTCGACCTCCTGCTTCTTCACCAGGTGAAGCAACAGGTCGAGCGGTCCCTCGAAGACCTCGAATTGTACTCGGTATTCCGCCATGCCCATGCCCGGTGAACCACGTTCCGTCCGGTCAGTCCAACCTAAGGGACCGACGCAAACCTTGGCAACGATCCCCTCAGGATCGCCTCCAACCAAATACCGACCTGCTCGCCACTTCACTCAGAAAACCCGCGCCCATAGCAACTTTAGATAACGGCTCTCCGGACAGTTCGACATCACCGGATGATCCTCTCCAGCCCCGGTCCGATCCAGGAATTGAAGCTTTCTACCCACCCGATGGGCAGCCCGGATGACCATCCTCTCGAAGTCCTCGGCAGCGAGTTGGCCCGAGCATGAACAGGTGACCAGCAATCCACCCGGAGCAGTGATGACGATGCCGAGACTGTTGAGGTCCTCGTAGCGGACCATGCCCTCCTCCTGTTCAAACTCCTCCCTTCCTTCCACCAACTTCGGCGGATCCAGGATAACCACGTCAAACTGCTTCCCATCCTTGCGCATCTGACGTGCGTACGCATAGGCGTCACAATGCACCCATTCAATGCGTGCCTGGTTCAGGTTCCCGTTGCGCCGGGCCGACGCCACCGCGTTCTCGTCCAGATCCACCGCAGTCACCTCCGAAGCTTTCCCGGCCACTTTCGCCGCCAACGCGAATCCACCCGTGTAACAGCACAGATCCAGCACCCGCTTCCCCTCCGTCCACCGGGTCAACCGCTTGCGGTTCTCACGTTGATCACAGAAGAAACCCGTCTTGTGGCCGGTACCAAAATCCACCTCATAACGGATCCCATGTTCCCGGATCCGCACCGTACGCACCGAATCTGAAGGTAGCTCGCCAGTTCGAATCCCTTCGTTGCGGGCCGCGACGGGATCGACATCAATGACGGTCCGCGTGGTTCCCAAACGTTCGTGCAGACGCGCGAGAATCCCCTTCAGCCGCTTCCAGATCCCCAGGCTGTGCACCTGCACCGAAAGCACATCGCCAAACCGGTCCACGATCAGGCCACCCAACGAATCTCCATCCGAATGGACCACCCGAAAAGCATCGGTCTGCGCAGCCAAACCCAACGGTCCCAAACGAAGATCCACCGCCCGATCCAACAGGAACATCAAATGGGACTCGTCCTCCGGCGAGTCGGCATGACGCAACACCCGAAGGGGTACCCTCGAGTTCGGATTGAACAGACCGTTGCCGAAGTACCGGCCGTTCCGGTCGTATACATGGACCCAGTCGCCCGGCTGGGCACCCATCGACACCGCCCCCAGCATGGCCGGGTACAAGGACGGATGATAACTGAAGGTCCGCAACTGGACCCACGGTCGCAACCAGGTCTCGGATCCCTGCGGAATCTCCCCGCCAGCCCGGTCGGGCAGCGGTCGACGAGCCGGACCGGGTCGTTGCGGACGGTATGGACGCTCTTGCACCGGCTGTGGGTACCCGGTCGCTGTGTCCGTGGCAATGTCCGCGCTTTCACCGCGCTACACCGTCGTCTACGGTCGCCCACCAATCGCATGGCCAGACTCGTGTTCGACATCGAAACGTCCGCCCTCGGCCTGGAGAACTTCGACGAAGCCCAGCTCGAGTACCTGTTCCGCGACGCCGAAAGGCAGCCCGACGATACCGCTCGAGCCCTCAAACGCGCGGATATCCAACAGCAGTTCAACCTCTGGCCATTCACCGCCCAGATCGTCACCATCGCGATGGTCAATGCCGATACGGGCCGCGGTCAGGTCCTGTTCCAGTCCGATGATTTCGAAGACGAACCCGACGGTGCCACCGGGCCGGTCGAATTCGCTCCCCAGGTCGATGAACAGGAACTCCTCACCGCCTTCTGGGATGTCGCCCGCCGCTACGATGCCATCGTGACCTTCAATGGACGCGGCTTTGATGTTCCCTTCCTCTACCTCCGCTCCGCCCTGCTCAACGTTCCCATTTCCCGCAAGGATTGGCTCGGATACCGATTCCAGACCGAACCGCATTGCGATCTCGCCGAGCAATTCACCTTCTACAACGTCAGCGGGCGCGATGGCGCCGCGCGTCGGTTCAACCTCGATTTCTACTGCCGCGCCTTCGGCATCCCTTCCCCGAAGGCCGACGGCATTACCGGCCGGGACGTCAATGATCTCCTCGCCGAAGGCCGTCATCGTGAAATCGCCGAATACTGCCTTCGTGACGTCCGCGCTACCGTCGAACTCTACCGGATCTGGAAGGATCGCCTGTCCGGCGTGAAATAGACCAATCTGCCTTCAGTCGTTTCATACCACGCCCGACGTCATCCTCCGATGCAACTCATCGTCCGGGCCGGTTGGACGAAGTCCGGTTGACCGATCCGATGCCCAAGCTCCTTCCCGAGCACGATCTCCACCAGGCGTCGCCTCAGATCTTCATCGGTCGCCTCTCCCCTCAGCATCGGCCGCAGGTCATGCTCAACGATGCTGAACAGGCAGGTCCGAATCTTTCCATCCGCCGTCAGTCGCAACCGATTGCAGTGCCCACAAAATGGCTCGCTGACCGGAGCAATGATCCCAATCTCGCCCCGTCCGTCCCCAAAACCCCAACGGCGCGCCGTCTCGCTCAGATGGTCGCTCTGATCCACCCGCCGCAGGTCAAACCGCAATCTCAGACGTTCCAGGATCTCGCGCCCGCTCACCACCAGGTCCTTCTGCCATGCCCGACTAGAATCCAGTGGCATGAACTCGATGAACCGCAGTGACAGATCCCGTTCCCGTGCAAATTCCACCAACGATTCCAGTTCGTGATCATTCATCCCACGGATCACCACCGCATTCACTTTCACCGGCCGGAATCCCATCCGCTGCGCCATCGCAATCCCCTCCACGACTTCGCCAAGGCCGTCGCGACCGGTCATCCGGCGGAAATTCTCCGGGTCCAGCGAATCCAT
Source organism: uncultured Akkermansia sp. (assembly GCA_964509045.1). GTDB lineage: Bacteria > Verrucomicrobiota > Verrucomicrobiia > Limisphaerales > UBA9464 > UBA6176. Next base: position 11,730 of record CAZDYB010000034.1, on the reverse strand, counting down.
ACTGAAGCTGACCCGATGCAACCCGGCCGCCCGCAGGGCCTCGGCCTTGCGGGCGAACAGAAAACCATTGGTGGTCAGGGCCAAGTCCTCGACCCCAGGCAACCGCTTCAGGCGCCCCACCAAGTCTTCCACACCCCGACGCAACAAGGGCTCCCCTCCCGTCACCCGCACCTTGTTGATGCCCAACCCTGCGGCGATACGCACCACCCGCTCAATCTCTTCATATGTCAGCAGATGTGACTTGGGCTTCCACTCGTACGCGATCGGTTGCATCGACACCGGCTTGAGCTGCCGACCGGATTCCCACCGGCTCCGATAGAAGTTCGCCGCCTCTTCGGTTTCCGGCAGGCAATACAGGCATCGGAAATTGCACCGGTCCGTCACGCTGACCCGTAAGTCACGCATGACACGTCCATGGGAATCCCGAAGCTCGCCCACCATGGGGTCGACTGTACCGCAAGCACGGCCACGGGCGACAGGGATGTCGTCCCGGGCCTCGGCCCCTTCACTTGGCAGCTGAGAACCGCCCCGAGCTCCGGGGACAGGCTCCCGGCTGGCCGGCGCATCCGAATCTG
>CAZDYB010000034.1:0-11055 GCA_964509045.1 uncultured Akkermansia sp. | reverse complement strand
GGGACAGGCTCAATCGGGACATCGAGACCCGCTCGTCCGGGGACAGGCTCGATTGCCGGGGACAGGCTCCTGAATGCACCGCTCTGCTGAATCCGGGGACAGGCTCAGCTCAAAACCCCTGAGTCCGGGGACAGGCTCCCGGCTGGCCGGCGCATCCGAATCTGGGGACAGGCTCAATCGGGACATCGAGACCCGCTCGTCCGGGGACAGGCTCGATTGACGGGGGACAGGCTCCTGAATGCACCGGCCTCCTGAATCCGGGGACAGGCTCAGCTGAGAATCCGGTGCTCCGTCCAGATCCGGGCGAACAGGGTCCAACCACACGGGAGGATGCCCGCCGGTCGCGAGCAACCCTGCCTGACTCCAACACGAGGCTCTGGAGAACCGCCCGCAAAGGCTTGGTGGATTGGGCTCATCCGGAAATGGCACCCGGCCGCCCAAGCGACTCCGATTTGCCACTTTAAAGTCCGTGGTTGGTCACGTCGCACGGCTCTTGCTAGCTTTCAAATCCTCGCATGTTTGTCCGATCACCGAGAGTCCATGCCCGGTCCCCGGCGCCACGTTGCCGCTCCCCATTCCACACCCAAACCTGGGCGATGGCCTCCGGATCCAGATTGGTCCTGACCCCTTCAATCTTTCTCAACATGTTGCCATCCAAATGTATCTGCTGGCTGATCCCAGTCCTGATCCTGATACTTTCCTCCAACCGGACCGCGCAGGCCGGTTCCCTCCTGCGCGAGGTCTTTCTCGACATCCCGGGGATCACCATCGCCGACCTGACCAATCATCCTTCGTTCCCCAATGCGCCCAGTTCATCCGACCTGCTGACCACCCTGTTCGAGGCGCCAACCGACGTCGCCGAGAACTACGGTCAGCGGTTGCGAGGAACCTTCACCGCTCCGTTGTCGGGCGAGTACACGTTCTGGATCGCCGGTGACGACTACTCGGTGCTTCTGCTCAGCACCACGGCATCGCCTGCCAACAGCCGGGTAATCGCCCATGTGCCTGGCTGGACCCCATCCCGGGCATGGAACCTGTTTCCGGAACAGCAATCCGCCCCGATCCCCCTCGTCGCCGGCAACCGATATTACATTGAAGCCCTGATGAAGGAGGGAGGCGGTGGCGACAACCTCGCCGTGCGTTGGCGCCGACCCGACAACGTGGATCAAGGACCCATCCCCCTGGATGCCTTCGTCGCCTGGGGAACCGAGCCTGAACCGCCCCGGTTCGCCTTTCAGCCCCAGGCCTTGACCGTCACCGAGGGCGGGCAGGCCACCTTCACGACCGACTACAACAACTCCGGAATCACCGATATCTTCTGGCGTCGGAACGGCGTCTTCATTCCGGGTGCAACGGGTCCCACCCTGAGTTTCGGTCCCGTCGCGCTTTCCGACAATGGCGCCCGGATCCAGGCCTTCCTGACCAACAGCCTCGGCACCACCAACTCCACCGAGGTCCTGCTCACCGTCCAGGTCGACAGCGTCGCCCCCACCGTGACCTCGGTGGTTGCGGTGTCGGCGACCGAACTGCAGATCGAATTCAGCGAGGCTGTTCGCGCCCCGACAGGTCCCGTCGCCTCCAGTTTCAGCATTGCGCCTGCGCTGGCAGTAAACTCCGTGCAGCAGGATCCAATCGACCCGCGCCGACTTCGACTCGGGGTTGCCCAACTCAATCCTGCGACTTCCTATACCCTGACGATCAACGGTGTCACTGATCGCGCCCAGAGCCCGAACCGCATCGCCGACAACACCCAATCCGCCTTCAGCGGCGGGTCCACCACCCCGTTCGTCATCGAGATCGAAGACTTCAATTTTGGCTCGGGCCAGACCCTACCGATTGCCAGCACCATGCCCTATACCGGCGGCGCCTTTGCCGGACGCACCGCCACCCTTGGAATCGATTTCAACCGCGACAGCGATGCTTCGAGCCCCGCCTACCGCAATGACAACCGGATCCCCATGGATGAGACCAGCGACCTCAGTCGGGGAGATGGCGCATGGTCCATGACCACCAATTTCAAGCTCGGCTGGGTCGGTGATGGCCAATGGTATAACTATACCCGCACCATCCCCGCTGGACGGTACCGGGTACTCGCCGCCATCAGTCATGGTGACAGCTCGCCCGATGCCCTTCGCGCAACCCTGTCGCGCGTCACGAGTCCGGCCAACATCGCCGCACAGACCCTTCAGGATCTCGGCAGCTTCAACGGCGAAGGCACGGGAGGTTGGGGAGTCAACCGACTCGTGCCACTCCGCGACAGCACCGGGATCACGCGCATCCTCCAGTTTGGCGGGACTGAAACCCTCCGCATGAACTTCCAGAGCGGAGACTTCGATTACTTCATCCTGATGCCGCTCACCTCCCCGCGCATCGCCGTCCAACCCCAGCCCGCCACCGTGTCCGAAGGCCGCGATGTCTCCTTCACCGTCGCCACCGTCGACAACGAAGCCGCCTCGTTCCAATGGACCAGCAACTCCGTGCCAATCCCGGGCGCAACCCTTCCCACCCTGGATCTGGCCCGCGTCCCTCTCTCCGCAAATGGCACGCGCATCCGCGTCGCCGTCGCGAATGACATGGGGACCACCCTCAGCGACGAAGCCCTGCTGAATGTCACCGCCGATTCCACTCCGCCCAGCCTGGTGCGCGCCTTCAACAACGGTCTCAATGAAATCGTTGTCGAGTTCAGCGAACCAGTCCTCATCCCCAATGCACCCCCGTCCTCCCACTTCACCCTCAACGGGGGCGTCACCATCTCCACCGTACAACCCGGCGACGCCCCGCATCGCATCGTCCTCACTGTTTCCACACTGAGTTACAGCACGCCTTATACCCTCGCCGTCTCCGGCATCCAGGATCGCTCCGCCTCCGCCAACACCATCGCTCCGGGCAGCGCCGCCGCCTTCAATCTGTCCCAACTGACTCCCGCCAATCTGGGCGGCAACGACTCCACCGGCGCAGTCGTCATCCAGGTTGATTCCAACAGCTATGACGTCTCCTCCACCGGCGGCGACATTGGCGGCAATGCCGATTCCGGTGCCTACGCCTGGCAGAATGTCTCCGGCAACTTCGACCTCCGCGTCCGTGTCGCCGACCTTGCCATCACCCATCCTCATGCCCGCGCCGGCATCGTCGCCCGGTCCAATCTCACCTCGTGATCGCCCTTCGCCGGTTCCTTCTCCTCCTCCTCACTTGCCGGCAGCGTCTTCGGTTCCCGCGCCAGCGCTGGCGCCACTGCAATGCTTGCCTCCAGCCGCGGCGGGTTCCCCGTCAACTATCCCCACTCCTGGCTCCGCCTCCGTCGCGTCGGCAATGCATTCACCGGTTTCGCCTCCATCGATGGCACCAACTGGACCCAGCTCGGATCCATCAATCTCACGCTCCCCACAGAGATTCCCGTGGGCCTCGCCGTTTCCGGCCTCGACACCAATGCCACCTCCATCGCCCGGTTCCGCGACTACTCCAACCCTCCCTCTCCCGTCGTCGCTCCCTTCAGCCAGGCCCGCGAAGGTCTCGGCATCTCCAGTCGGCGCACCCGCGTCGTCTTCAGCGAGATCCACTACAACACCGCCGGCTCCGGCTCCGGCTCCGCCTCTGAATTCGTCGAACTCTACAACGCCAGTGACATTCCAGAGGATCTCTCCGGTTGGACCCTTGCCGGTGGAGTCACCTACCGCTTTCCCGAAGGCCTGGTCCTGGGAGGCGGCCAATTCGTCGTGGTCGCCGCCAACCCCGCCGCGCTTGCCGCCGAATCCGGCCTGACCAACATCCTGGGCCCCTTCTCCGGCAACCTGAACAATGCCGGTGAACTCCTCCAACTCCGCGACGAACTCGGCGCACTCAAGCTGGAGGTCGAGTACGGGACCGCCGATCCCTGGCCCGTTGCCGCCAATGGCTCCGGCCATTCCCTGGTCCTCGTCAATCCATCCCATGGCGAAGCCGACCCGCGAGCCTGGTCCGCCAGTGCCCTTCGCGGTGGCAACCCGGGCAACCTGGATCCCATCCTCCCCGCACCCGCCGCGTCCGTCGTCCTCAACGAATTCCTCGCCCACACCGACCCACCCCTCATCGACTATCTGGAGCTCTACAATCGCAGCAACATTCCCGTCGACCTCGGTGGTCACGTGCTCACCGACAACCTTTCCACCAACCGATTCCGTTTTCCCGCCGGCACCACCATTCCCCCTCGCGGCCATCTTGGCCTCACCGAATCCCAACTCGGGTTCCGCCTCGATTCATCCGGCGAGACCGTGTTCTTCATCAGCCCGGACGGACTCCGCGTCCTCGACGCCGTCCAGTTCGGTCCCCAGGAGAACGGGGTGGCCTTCGGACGTTCACCCGATGGTTCCGCGGACTTCCGACGCCTCGCCGACCGAACCCCGGGCGCGCCCAACGCCCCCTGGCGCATCGAGGACATCGTGATCAACGAGATCATGTACAACCCGATCTCCCAGAATGATTCCGACGAGTTCATCGAGCTCCACAACCGTTCCGGTGCCGCCATCGATCTCTCCGGCTGGAGCTTCATCAACGGTGTGAGCTTCACCTTCCCCGAAGGCGCCACCATCCCCGCCGGCGGTTATCTCGTCGTCAGTCCCGATCGCGCCCGACTCCTCGCCAATCATCCGTCCCTGCCACCGGCCATCGCCCATGGCAACTGGTCCGGCTCACTGCGCAATCGCGGCGAAAGGATCACCCTCGGAAAACCCGATCAGGTCGCCTCCACCAATCAACTGGGGGAAGTCACCACCCGGACCGTGCACATCGCCATCTGCGACTTCACCTATGAGAAGTCCGGGCGCTGGGGCAAGTGGGCTGACGGCGGCGGTTCCTCCCTGGAACTGATCGATCCCCGGGCGGATCCCCGGCGTCCCTCCAGTTGGGCCGACTCGGACGAGACCACCAAGGCTGCGTGGCAGTTGGTCAGCGTCACCGACGTCCTCCGGTTCGGTTCCCAACCCCCGGACCGCATTCATGTCGGCATACTCGACGCCGGGGAATGCCTGATTGATGACATCCAGGTGTTGAGCGCCAACGGCACATCGGTGCTGGCCAATGGCGGTTTCGAGACCGGATCCGGCACCGGTGCCACCGGCTGGTCCTTCGGCGGAAACCACTCCCGGTCCCGCGTCGAATCGTCCGGCGCCTTCTCCGGTTCCCGCGTCCTGCGGATCATCGCCCCCGGCGATCTCGACGCCGGACGCAACGTCATCCATGCGCCGCTTTCCCCCGCCCTCGCCAACAATCTATCCGGCACCTTGCGAGCGCGAGTCCGTTGGCAGGCCGGATGGCCCGAGGTCCTGTTCCGTGCACGCGGCGGCGGACTCGAACTGACCGCCCGTCTCAATGTCCCCACCCACCTTGGCACCCCAGGCCAGGCCAACAGCCGTCGGATCCCCAACGCCGGCCCCGCCATCTACGACGTCACCCACACTCCCGCAGTGCCCGACGCCAACCAACCGGTCGTGGTCACTGCCCGCTTCTCCGACCCGGACGGCGTCGCCTCCGCCAGCCTGCGGTTCCGCAATGGCGATACCGGCGCCTTCTCCACCACGGCCATGCGCGACGACGGCCTCGGAGGCGACGTCATCGCGGGTGACGGCCTGTGGTCGGCAACGCTCACCGGACGCACCTCCGGCACCCGCGTCCAGTTCCGCGTCGAGGCCTTCGACAACGCCTCACCCACCGTCGCCTCCAGTGCATTTCCGTCCGGGTCCGTGTATCAGGCCACTCCAGCCGTGACCGAAGCCCTCATCCGCTGGGGTGATCCCGTCCCGTTCGGCACCTTCCCGCACATCCATTCCTGGACCACCCCCAGCGTCGATTCGGCGCTCAATGCCGATGGCCTGGACAACACCTATCGCGACAGCACCCTGGTCCATGGAAACCTCCGGGTCATCTATAACGCCGGCATCCGGCGCAAGGGCAGTCCCTATACCGGCCAGGCGGACTTCACCGTCACGGTTCCCCGGGACGATCTGTTGCTGGGCGTCGCCGACCGGGTCTATGGCCTGACCGGCAACGGCGGTGAGGAACCCACCCGGATGCGCAACCAGGTGGCGAACTGGTTCGCCCGATCCCTGCGCCTGCCCTATCTCAACACCCACTACATCCGGTTCCATCGCAATGGCTCCGCCCACGGCGCCGTCGGAGAGGATTTCGAGCAACCGAACAATTACTATGCCGAGTCATGGTTCCCCGACGGGGGCGAGGGGGACCTCCGCAAGGTTGCCCTCTGGTTCGAGTTCAATGCCACCGGTGGGTTCAACCCCACGGCAGCCGACCTGGGCAACTACCGGAATCCGAACGGGCAGTTCAACCTGTCCCGCTACCGATGGAACTGGCAGGGCCGACCCAACGGCACCACCGCCAACGATTTCACCAACTTCTTCGCCCTCGTCACCGCCGCCAACAGCCGCGCCACAACCTATACCTCCGACCTCCTCAACGTGGCCGACATCGAACAATGGATGCGGTCATTCGCCTTCGACGGTTGCATGGGCAACTGGGACACCTGGGGCACCGGCAATGGACAGAACAAGTACGTCTATTACCAGCCCGGTGGCCGCTGGAGGATCCTGCCCTGGGATCTCGATTGGGTCCTCGGACTCGGAGACCCCACCAACCGCCGGCTCTTCGGCGGCAACGATGCCAACGTCAACCATATGTTCGATCATCCCGCGTTTCGCCGGATGGCCTGGCGTGCCTATCGCGAAGCCGTCGATGGCCCCTTTCAATCCGCCAGTTTCCAACCCCAGTTCAATGCCCGCTCCGCTGCCCTCGCCTACAATCGAATCACCGGCACCAGCAACCCTTCCACCATCGCTTCCTATCTCAACGCCCGACGCGAGTTCATCCGGGGCCAACTCAACCAGAACGACACCGCCCCCTTCGCCATCACCAGCAATGCTGGCGGTGATTTCACATCCCCCACCGCCATCGCCGTGATCGAGGGAACCGCTCCCTTCTCCGTCGTCACCCTTCACGTCAACGGTTCCCCCGTTCCAACCGAATGGACCGCAGTCAACCGCTTCCGCATCCGCGTCCCCCTCGCCCAGGCCATCAATCCACTCCAGATCACCGGCGTCGACCGCAACGGATCCGACATCCCCAATCTGGCCCGCTCGATCACCGTCCGCTTCAACGGCACGCTGGAGGCCCCCGAACAGTTCATCGTCATCAACGAAGTCCACTATGATTCAGTCCAGCCAGGGGCTTCCTTCCTAGAACTCCACAACCGGTCATCGTCCACCGCTTTCGACCTCTCCGGCCATCGCCTCAACGGCATCGGTTATACGTTCCCTCCAGGCTCCGTCATGCCGCCAGGCTCCTTCTGGGTCATTGTCCAGGATCGCGCCGCATTCAGCCTCGTTCACGGCCCCGGTGTGGCCATCTTCGATCAATACACCGGTTCCCTTTCCAATGGAGGCGAACGCATTTCCCTGCTCCGCCCCACCGATGACGGCGAGGTCCTGATCACCGATGTGCGCTATGACAATCGCCTGCCGTGGCCCACCAACGCCGCCGGCTTTGGCCCTTCCCTCCAGCTCATCGATCCCGCTCGTGGCTCCTGGCGCATCGCCAACTGGTCCGCCACCGCCACCAATTCTCCCAACCCCACCACTCCCGGCAGACCCAACAGCGTCGCCCAGTCCCTCGCCCCGTTCCCCTCGCTCTGGCTCAACGAAGTCCTCCCCAACAACTCCGCCGGTCCCGTCGACAATGCCGGCGAACGCGATCCCTTCGTCGAACTCTTCAATGTCGGCGACGCGCCGGTCAGCCTCGATGGCCTCTTCCTCACCGACTCCTTCACCAACCTCACCCGATGGCCCTTCCCCAGCGGCCTTCAAGTCCCCGCCCGCGGCTTCCTCACCGTATGGCTCGACGGCCAACCCGACCAATCGACCGCCGGCATTCCCCACACTTCGTTCCGCATCAATCCCACCAGCGGTTCAATCGCGCTCGTCCGGTTGCAGGGTTCCGCCAACACCGCGGCTGTCCTGGATGAACTGTCCTGGAACCAACTCCCGGCCGGTCGCAGTTTTGGCTCCCTCCCCGACGGCGAACCCCGCACCCGACGCGCCCTCTTCTTCCCCACCCCAGGCGCCGCCAACAATCCCGCCGTCCCTCCCGTCCAGGTCGTGATCAATGAGTTCATGGCCCAGAATACCAGCACGCTCCGCGATCCTGCCGACGGGCAGTTCGACGACTGGTTCGAGCTCTACAATGCCGGCACCAATACCGTCGATCTCACCGGCTACCTGCTTACCGACAACCTGGCAGGTTCACCCGCATCCATGTTCCGCATTCCCGCCGGTTACCCCATCGCCCCGGGCGGTTTCCTCCTGGTCTGGGCCGACAACCAGCCCCAGCAGAACTCGCCCACCAATGCCCAACTCCATGTGGACTTCGCCCTCGCCAGGGGCGGTGAACAAATCGGTCTCTTCGATCCCGCCGGCGCTCTCGTCGATGGCGTCACGTTCGATGCCCAGGCCAATGACGTGTCCGTAGGTCGGTTCCCCGATGGCGCCGAACCCCCTCTCATCGCCATGGAATCGCCCACCCCGGGCAGCGCCAATTTCCTCCCCGGCGGCAACCTGCCGCCCACCTTCGATCCCGTCGCCGATGTCACCGCGCCCGAGCAGACCCTGATCTCGTTCACTGCCGTCGCCACGGATCCAGACCCCGGGCAACAACTCACCTATACCCTCGGTGCCGATGCACCCGAAAACGCCTCCATCGATCCGGTCACTGGCCGATTCAACTGGCTCACCGCCGAGTCCGATGGCCCCGGTGCCTACACCGTTTCCCTGCGCGCCACCGACAACGGGACGCCTCCACGCGTCGGCATTGCCCGCTTCACCGTGACGGTCGCCGAGGTCAACCGTCCCCCCGTCGTCCCGGCACTGACCACCGTGGACGCCGCTGAAGGAAGCCTGCTGTCCCTCCAGTTGGACGCTTCGGATCCCGATCTCCCGGCCAACACGCTCACGTTCACCCTCGCCAGCGCCGCTCCCGGCAACCTGTCCATTTCCCCCGATGGCGCCCTCACCTGGATCCCCGAGGAGACCTTCGGCAACACCCTCCAGATGATTCTCGTCCGCGTGACCGACAACGGGACACCCCCACTTTTCTCCACCGGCGAAGTCCGAATCGCTGTCGCCGAAGTCAACAACCCGCCCGTGTTCGCCCAACCCGAGCCGGTCATCGTCGACGAACTCTCGCCGTTCTCCGTCCAACTCTCCGCCTTCGATCCCGAAGGCACCGGAATCCGTTTCAACCTCGATTCCACCCCACCGGCCGGGCTTCAGCTCAATCCCGCGTCCGGGCTCATCACCTGGACCCCATCCGAATCCCAGGGCCCCGGCTCCCATGTCCTCCTCGTCCGTGCCACCGATTCCTCCCCCGAACAGGAATCCACCGTGCGCGAACTCTTCATCACCGTGCGTGAGGTGAATCAATCTCCCACCCTCGCCCCCATCGCCTCGGTCACCGTCGACGAAGGCCAGACCGTTGCCTTCGTGGCCCAGGCCTCGGACAGCGATCTTCCAGCCCAGAACCTCACCTTCAGCCTCGATCCCGGCGCGCCCAGTGCCGCTTCCATCGATCCCGGCACCGGCGAGTTCGTCTGGGTCACCGATGACGACCTGGGCGCCGGTGTCCATCCGATCACCGTCCGGGTTACCGACGACGGTCCCGGATCCCTCAGCGCCGCCCAGACATTCGAGGTGACCTCTCGCGCCCGGTTCAAGGTGGTGATCAACGAATTCCTCCGTCGTCCAGCCACCCCCAACACGGAGTTCATCGAACTGTTCAACCGGTCCGCCACCAGCGGCTGGAATCTCCAGGGTCTCCGGCTCTCCGGGTCCAACCTGAACTTCACTTTCCCGGAGGGCACCGTCATCGCGCCACGCGCGCACCTCGTCGTGGTCGACGACGTCGCCGCCTTCCGTCAGGCCTTCGGTCCCAATCCCGACGTCGCCGGCGCCTGGACCGGTTCCCTCGGCGCCCTCTCCGACTCCATCGTGTTTCATGACGCTGGCGAAGACGGGGGAGTCCTGGACCGGGTTGACTACCTCGGCGCCGCTCCCTGGCCGGCGGCCACCACCCCCACCGACAACTCCCTCCAACTCATCGACAGCGCCCAGGATCGAAACCGGGTCGCCAACTGGGGAACAGCCGTGGATTTCACCGGCAACCGCAACCTGATCCGGTTCACCGACACCTGGCGCTACTTCCAGAGCGGACCTCCCGCTGGCGGCACCAATTGGCGGCGCCCCGGCTTCAATGATTCCTCCTGGCCCTCCGGCGGGGCCCTGCTCTACGTCGAAAACTCCGACCTTCCGACCAACAAGACCACCGCCTTGGTCCTCGGTCAGTCGACCTACTACTTCCGACGAGACATCAACCTCCCCGCCATGCCCGCCGGATCCCAGCTCCAGATCCGCACGATCCTCGATGACGGCTATGTCCTCTGGATCAATGGCCAACGCGCCCACTCCCTAGGCATGGGCAACGAGAATCCCTCCCACGAGACCCTCGCCAGTCGTCTGGTCGACAATGCCACCTTCGAAGGTCCGTTCACCATTCCCACCTCGTTCCTGGTCCCCGGCGACAACACCTTCGCCGTAGAAGTCCACCAGAACGCCACCGGCAGTTCCGACATCGTCTTCGGCCTCGAAATCGTTCTCGTCGGAGGAGTCACCACCCCATCCACCCCCGGCCTCGCCAACAACATTCCGCCCATACTCCCCGCCATCCCACCCGTTCGCATCAACGAGGTCCTCGCCCGCAACACTTCGGGCTTCCGCGATGCCTCCAACACCCCCGAACCCTGGATCGAACTCGTCAATACCGGCACTGAACCGGTCGCTTTGGATGGGTTGTTCCTCTCGGACTCGGATTCGGATCTCACCCGTTGGGCCTTCCCCAACGGAACCACCATTCCTGCCCTTGGATTCCTGGCCGTGTTCGCCGACGGGCAACCGCAGCAATCCACCCCGACGGAACTCCACACCTCCTACCGCCTCACCTCCACACCCGATGCAGCCCTCCGGA
>CAZDYB010000033.1:0-16589 GCA_964509045.1 uncultured Akkermansia sp. | reverse complement strand
CGGTTGACGACTGCCGATGATCTTCAGGCTGACAACCAGGCGAGCGTGGTTTCGCTGCTGCCGCAGCCGGTGCGGATCCTGTTGGTCACCCGTGGAAACCGATTTCTGGAGAAGGCGCTTTCCGCCGCTGGACCCAACGTGGAGTTGTCATTGGCGACCGATCATGGTGCGGCGGAGCAGGACTCCCATGAGTTGGTGGTGTTGGACGACGTGGTGCCATCCGAATGGCCCACCGGCAACCTGCTGGCCATCCACATTGCCAGGACCAACTGGTTCGAGGGTGGCGTTGGTCAATTGGAGGGGCCACCCATCGTCAACTGGCGCAACACCCATCCCCTCCTGCGCTTCGTGTCATTCGACACCGTACAGGTAGCTGGCGCCTTGGCTGTGCGGACTCCGGGATGGGGTGTGTCCCTGGTGGATGCGCCGCAGTCGCCCCTGATCGTCGCCGGTGAACTCGGGCGCCAACGGTTGGTCTGGGTCGCATTCGACACCTTGGAGACCACCTGGCCGTTGCGGATCAGCTTTCCCATCTTCATCGCCAATGTTGTGGATTGGTTGAATCCCGCGACGGCCCGGGCTGAACAGTTCCAGGTGAAGGCCGGGGATGCCTTTCGCCTCCCCCTGGCCTCTCCGGTCAACGAGGGTTCCGTGACCGGACCGGACGGGCAGACGAAGTCGGTGACCATCCCGGCGCAGGCGTCGGAGTTTGTCTGGAGCGACACGGTGCAGCAGGGGGTGTATCGGGTCCGATTGGGGACCAATCAGGTGACTTTCGCGGCCAACCTGCTGGACGCGGCCGAGAGCAACATCCGACCGCGCGAGACCCTGGAGTTGGGGCGATTCACCCAGGTCAAGGCGACGAGCGAGAAGGATGCGAATCTGGAGTATTGGCGATGGTTTGCCCTGGGTGCCCTGGTGGTGATGCTTGGGGAGTGGTGGTGGTTCCATCGGCGTACTGCCTGACGGTTCCGGGATATGAGTCGATCGACCCGATATCTGGTTTGGATCCTTTCGCCGCTGATCGTGGGCATCCCGATCCTGTTGGTGGCGGGATGGTTGGCGGGTTGGCGTGGTGGAGAGCGCGGGGAGAAGACGATGGTGGTGCTGTACTGCGCCCAGGATCAGCCTTTTGCGGAAGGATTGCTCAGGACCTTCAAGGAGCGGACCGGCATCGTGGTCCGGCCCGTCTATGACAGCGAGGCGGTCAAGACGGTGGGATTGGCCAACCGCCTGGTGGCGGAGAAGGGCTCCCCCCGAGCCGATGTGTTTTGGGGCAACGAAGAGCTTCGCACCCGCCAGATGGATGCGCTGGGAGTTTTCGGAACCAATCAATGGATTCCGGGTGGGCGGGGTTGGACAGCCTTCGGACAGCGCACCCGGCGGTTGGTTGTGCATCGTTCCCTGCTCGCTGAGTCCGAGCGCCCGCGCTCCCTGATGGAGTTGACCAACGCCCGATGGCGGGGGCGGGTTTCGTTGGCACTTCCGCATTTTGGGACCACCGCCACCCATTTCCATGCCCTGCGTGCGGCCTGGGGTGAAGCAGTCTGGCAGGATTGGTGTCGGGCACTTGCCGCGAATCAGCCGTTCCTGGAGGAAGGCAATTCGCATGTGGTGCGCCGGGTGGCCCGGGGCGAGGCGGTGATTGGTTGGACCGACTCGGATGACATCCAGGTTGCAGTGAAGGAGGGAGCGCCGCTGCATGCCCTGGATCTGGAGATCGATTTCCTGGCGATTCCCAACACGGTCGGGTTGGTACGACCTGCGCCGCCGGGATCGCCGGCGCGAGCGTTGGTGGATTTTCTTTTGTCCCCTGAAGTGCGTGCGCAACTGGTGGCGATGGGCGGGTTGGAAAGTCCTGAATGGGTTCCGGGGCGACGTCTGGATCCGGATTGGTCAGTGATGTTGCGGGACCTGGAGACGGGCAGTCGTCAACTGGAGGAGATCTTTCGCCGATGAAACGTGTTTCGTCCGGAGTTCAAACCGGTTCGACCGGGCGGGATCGGCAGTGGCCTGGTCGAGGGTATGTCGAGTGATGAACGCGTTGTTGAACAGCCTGATGGTGGCGGCGGGAGCAACGGCCATGGCGGTCTGGCTGGGATGTGGAGTGGCCCTGTTCTGGGTGGGATCAGGACGTGCGATGCGCAGGGGGTTGGAGATCCTGGCGGGAGTGGTACTGGCAATGCCGCCGTTTCTGGTGGCGAATTGCTGGCTTGAACTGACGGCGGGCTGGCGTCTCGACTGGGGTGGCGAACGATCCGCCACGGCTTTCCTGCCCGTCACTTCTGGAGTGTTGGCGCTGTTGACCTGGCCGGTGCCGGCGATTGCGGGGATGGCTGCGTTGGGTCGGGTGGAGCGCGGGGTGTTGGAGGTGATGCCGGGGATGGGAGCGATGCGCTGTATCCGGCATGTAGCCGTGCCTGCGATGTCGGGGATTGTGGGGATGGCGACGGTCATCGTGTTCTGCATGGTGACGGCGAATTTTGCGGTGCCGACCTTGTTTCAGGTCCGGGTATTGCCGGAAGCCATGTGGATCCGATTCAACACCCAGCTGGACTGGGCTGGGGCGTGGCTTGCGGGGTTGCCCCTGGTCTTGATCACGGTGGGAACACTGGTGTGGCTGAGGCGAAAGCCGGTGCGATGGCCCTGGGGAGGCGGGGGAGCGGTGGCCGGTGACTGGCGTCGGGGGCTTGGTTCTGGATGGTGGTTGGCCGGTGCGATGACCGCGGGGTTGATGTCGGTATCGGTGGTCTTGCCGATGGCGCGCCTGGTGGTGAACGGGCGGACATGGACGGAACTGGGTCCGGCGTGGCGGGCGGGCCGGGAGGCGGTAATCACTTCGGGATGGGTAGCCTTGGTCGGCGCGGTGATCCTCTGGATTTCGGGCATGGGCTTGGTCTTGTTGCGAGGCTGGATGAGCCGGCATGGGAAGGTGCGAAGTGAAGCTGTCCTGGGAGGGTTTCGCTGGATGACCTGGCTGTGGTTTCTGGTGCCGGGGATCCTGACGGCGTCGTTGTGGGTCCCTGTCTATGCGTGGGAGGGGGCCCGCGTGCTTTCGGACAGTCGGTGGGCGTATTTGCCGGTCTTGTTGCCCCGTTATCTGGCGATTGCGTGGACGGCTGCCGTGCTGGCAGTGGATCGGACGGATCCTGCGGCATGGGAAGCGTTGCGGGCGGGTGGAATGGGCAGGGTGGAGGCTTGGTTCCGAGGCATCTGGCCTCAGGTGGCGGGGTTGACCTTCGGCGGAGCTTATGCGGTGTACCTGCTGATCCTGTGGGATGTGGAGACGGTGATCCTGATCCAGCCGCCGGGGATGCAGACCTTGGCGGTCCGGGTCTTCAACCTGCTGCATTACGGTCATGCGGCACAGGTGAACGCCTTGTGTGTGGTGTTGTTGGGATTGGCGATACTTCCGCCGGTGTTGGCGGGACTGGTATGGAGGGCGAAGGGATGGCGTTGGGTCGGCCTGGCCTTGGGAGTCGGGGTGCTGGGCGGATGTTCGGGAGAGAATACGGACAGCCGGGCTGTGTCGTTGGAGAGTCGTTGGTTCTCCGGAGTTCAGGTGATCGGGGGGCGGGGAGTCTCGCCGGGTCGCTTCAACAAGCCGCGGTCGCTGGTGTGCGATCGGGACGACAACCTTTACGTGGCTGACATCACGGGTCGGGTACAGAAGTTTGATCCGCAGGGGCGCTTTGTCCTGCAATGGCAGATGCCCCAGACCGACTTGGGGAAGCCCAAGGGCATGGGGGTGGATGAGGCCGGCAACGTGCTGGTGGTGGAACCGCATTACATGAGGGTGAACCACTTCACTCCGGGGGGAGAACTTGTCGCCCAGTGGGGATGTCGCGGAACCAATGCCGGATGCTTCATCCTGCCACGGGCCATCGCGGTGAATGCGCGGGGCGATGTCTATCTGAGCGAGTACACCGTGGTGGATCGGGTGCAGCGATTCGGCCCCCTGTCCGATGCCCTTGGTGGGGCAGCCCCGAAGTTCCTGGGCGGGTGGGGGACGCCTGGCAGCGGTTCGAGTTGTTTCAACCGGGCCGAAGGCCTGGCGATCGGGCCGGGTGACGAGGTGTATGTGGCCGACTCCTGCAATCATCGGATCCAGGTATTCGATGCCGCGGGCAAGTTCTTGCGTGCGCACGGTCAGGCGGGGTCCAATCCGGGTGATTTCAGTTACCCGTACGACATCCGCGTGGACTCCGTCGGCAATCAGTTCGTGTGCGAGTTTGGCAACAGCCGGATCACGGTGCTGGATGCCCGTGACCAGGTGTTCGAGGTGATTGGGGGGCCGGGGTCGGGTCCGGGACAATTCGCCAATCCCTGGGCGATCGCGCTCGATTCCGTCGGCAACCTCTACGTGGCGGACAGCCAGAATCATCGTGTGCAGAAGATGCTCCGCCGTCGCCGCGATTCGGGCAGCCTGCCGGTCGTGAAAGGGAGGGCGGGCTGATGTCCTTTCAATTCACCCATCCGCTCTGGCTGCTGCTGGTGATCCCGGCGTTGACCTGGACGATCTGGCTGGCGGTGCGGTCGGATGCCTCGCTGGCGCCGTGGCGTCGCTGGTGTTCGGCGGGATTGAGGTCGGTGTTGTTGCTCCTGTTGATTGGGGGCATCGCCGGGTTCCAGTGGAAGCGTCCCCAGGAGGGCATGAACACCTTCTTCCTCCTGGACCGATCCGACTCGGTTCCATCGGGGCAACAGGAGCAAGCCCGGGAGGTCGCCAACCGGTGGGGCAAGGACAAGCGCGATGAGGACAAGGCGGGTTTCCTGGTATTTGGGAGTGATGCGGCCCTTGAAACGACGGCGACCGAGGTGGCCGCCGCCGAGAAGATCCAGGCGGTGGTGGGAACTGAACGGAGCGACATTGCGGGAGCCATCCGCCTTGCCACGGCGGCATTCCCGGAGAATGGCCAGAAACGCATGGTCCTCTTCTCCGACGGCAATGAGAACATCGGTGACGCGGTGGCGGCATTGCTGTCGTCCCGGCCGCTGGGGGTGACCTTGGATGTGGTGCCGTTGGGATCGGAGCGGGGTGGCGATGTGGCGGTGCAACGGTTGGTGATCCCGTCGAACCTCAAGAAGGGACAGACCTTCGAGGCGAAGATCTTTGCCACCTCGGACCGGGTGCAACCGGCGACGGTGCGGTTGTATCGGAACGACCAGTTGTTGGGGGAACAGAAGGTGCAGCTTGATGCGGGGCGCAACCTTTTCAGTTTCCCCCAGACCTTGAACGATCCGGGATTCTATTCCTATGACGTGCAGGTGGAGGTGGCGGATGACTCGGTGGCTCAGAACAATCGGGCGACGAGCTTCGCCAATGTCCGCGGCGATCCCAGGGTGTTGTTGATTTCTTCGGATCCAGCCCAGGACGCCAACCTGACGGCGGCCTTGAGGTCGGCTGACCTGGAGGTTCGGGTGGGAGATATCTCGGCATTGCCGGCTTCATTGGCGGAGATGCAGAGCTATGACGTGGTGTTCCTCTCCAACATCGCTGCGGGTGACCTGGGGCCGGACGTGATGCGTTTGGTGGAGAGTGCGGTGCGGGACTTCGGGATCGGCCTGGTTTGCGTTGGTGGGGACAACGCGTTTGCGGCGGGGGGATATCGGAATACTCCGCTGGAGGCGGCGCTGCCGATCGACATGGAGTTGAGTTCGAAGAAGGTGCTGCCCTCGGGAGCGTTGGTCCTGTTGATGCACGGCATGGAGTTCGGCAATGGCAACCAGATCAGCCGGGACATTGCCATTGCCGCGCTGGATTCACTGGGGCCACAGGACGAGTTGGGGGTGTTGTTGTGGGACGGCAATGAGCGATGGCTGGCCGAGTTGCAGAAGGTGGGGGACAAGCGGGCATTGGCGCGGCAGATCGCGGGAATGAACCAGGGAGACCTGCCCAGCTTCCAGAACCTGATGCAGATGGGGCACGACTCACTGGCGAAGTCGACGGCCAACCTCAAGCACATGATCGTGTTCAGCGACGGCGATCCCAACGCACCGACCGACCAGTTGATGAAGGATCTGACCGGCAAGAAGGTCACGGTCAGCACCGTGATGATCGGCGGTCATGTCCAGCCAACCACCATGGAGCGGATTGCCGGGCTCGGGAACGGCCGCTTTTACGACGTCAAGTCACCGGCCCAACTCCCCCAGATCTTCATCAAGGAGGCCGCCGTCATCCTCAAGTCCGCCATCTTCGAGGAACCCTTCAAACCCCAGGTCACCGGTTCCACCGAGCCGATCCGTGGAATTGGCGCCAACGAGTTTCCCACCTTGCGGGGCTACGTCTCGGCTTCCGGAAAGCCCCGGGCCGAAGTTCCCATCGTTTCCGAGAAGGGAGATCCCATCCTCGCCCATTGGCAGTATGGCCTGGGGCGATCGGTGGCGTTCACCTCGGATGCCAAGTCGAAGTGGGCGCAGGATTGGCTGGGTTGGTCCAAGTACCGCCAGTTCTGGTCGCAGGTGGCCAAGTGGGCGATCCGGCGGGTGGATGCCTCGGAATTCAACACCGAGGTGAGCATCGACAACGGGGTGGGACAGATCTCCGTCGAAGCCTTTGATCGGGAAGGCAACTTCCGGAATTTCCTCAAGCTTCGGACCACGGTGGTCAGTCCGCGCGGAGTCCGCCAGGACGTGATCCTCGAGCAGACCGGTCCGGGGCGGTACGAGGCGCGATTCGAGACGCGCGAAGTCGGAGCGTATCTGCTCAACCTCCAGGATCTGGATGATCAGGGTGCGGTGCGCGGTTCCCAGGTGCTGGGGGCGAGCGTGAACTATTCGCCGGAGTTCAACGCCACCGAACCGAATCTTCCGTTGCTTCGACGCCTCGCCGAGTTGGGCGGCGGCAAGTTGCTGGATCCCCTCACTGAAAATCCGTTCCGAATCAATCGGATCAAGACCTTCCAACCGCGGGACCTGTGGGACCTGCTCCTGAAACTGGTCGTCTGCCTGTTCCTGGTGGATGTCGGGATCCGTCGCGTGGATATCGATCGGGAAGAATGGGCCAAATGGCTGCGGAATCTGCGCGTCCGACTGGGTTTTGGGGATCGACGCAAGGGTGTCGAGACGGAGGAGTCCATGGCGGCATTGCTGGCCCGCAAGAACGAGGTTCGTTCCCAACGCGCCGGTCGTCCGGATCCGGTGGTGGTGATGCCTTCAGCACCGAACCCGGATCTGTTCCGCCCCCGGCAGGCTCCGATCCCACCCCCGGATGGTTCCGGCGGGGCTGCATCGGGACCGGTTGCATCGACCGAGGGAACGACTGCGGCATCCGACGGGCCTGTCTCCGGAACGGATCGACTGCTGGAGGCGAAACGGCGGGCCAAGAGAAAGCGGTAGGGGAACCCTGGGATCAGGAATCCGACTACGTTGTCGGGGAACGCGATGATTCGGCTGTGCCGCGGAGGAGGCGAAACCGGGTTGGCAACAGTGTGGACAGGCGGGACAGGGTTTGAAGCGGTGTCCCGTCAGGAACCCAGGGAAACTGGATTCTGTCCACTCACCCCATGACGGGGAGCAGGTGTCACACTGCGAGTGGGTCCGTTTGGACCTGAACAGGTTAGGCGGGCCGGCGCGGCAACCCCATCCGCTTCCAGCCCGCCTGCGTGACGTGCCGAGTGTGCCACGCGTCTACCCCCGATGCTTGGTCCCGTCGCCCGGGATTTTGCCTAGCAAGGCTGAACAGAAGTGGAGTTGGAGCGGACTCCGGAGCTCCTTCTGTGATGGGGACAATGGGGCAAGTTGAGCGGTTCGGGCATGGGGTTGATCCCGGTATGAGGGCTGGTGGTCTACCACTATGGATCCCCAACAAAAAGGCGCCGGCGTGAAGCCGGCGCCTGGGTGGAGTCTCAGGAAACTCAGACAGTCCGGCTCTGGACGTCGATGGCAGGGCCGACCGGCGTGATGGGGACGGCGGAGCCGATGTTGGGGCGTTCGCCGCGATGCCACCAGAGGACGAGGGCGGAGGCGATGTAGATGGTGGAATAGGTGCCGACGATGATGCCGACGAGGAAGGTGAAGGCGAAGTCGTTGATGGGGCCGCCACCGAAGAAATAGAGGATGCCGGTGGAGATCAGGACTGTGCCGGAGGTGATGATGGTCCGGCTGAGGGTTTCGTTGAGGGCGGTGTTGATGATTTCGCGGAAGGATCCGCGTTTGCCCAGCTTCAGGTCTTCGCGGATGCGATCGAAGATGACGATGGTGTCATTGATGGAGAAGCCGATGATGGTGAGGAGTGCGGCGACGAAGGTGGCGTTGAATTGGCGGCCAAGGTGACCTTCGTGGAACAAGCCGGTGAGGCAGTAGATCCCGATGGTCATGAGGATGTCGTGAAGGACGGCGGCCACGGCTCCGACGGCGAAGCTGAATTCGTAGCGGAACGCCACGTAGACGAGGATGCCGAACAGGGAGAGGAGGGAGGCAATGATGGCTGACTTTTGGATCTCGAATCCGACGGAGGGCCCGACGGTGTCGAGGGCGACCCGTTCGAACTTCGCCTGGGGGAAGGTCTGCTTGAGGAGTTCCTCGGCCTTGGAGCCGTTGCTTATTTCGACGGTGGCTTTGGAATCATCGGCATGGGCGACGACCACATTCAGGAACTGCTTACCCGAGCCGGGATCGGTCTGATACTGGACGGTGGGTTCACCGAGCTTGAGGGTGTCCAGCGACTTCCGGATGGCGCCGGCATCGGGTTTGTTGGCGTTGTCGAAACGGAGGACGAGTGAATCGCCGCCGGCGAACTCGACACCCTGAAGGTTGTGGCCGCGGACGAAGATTCCGTAGCCGAGTCCGATCACGATGAGGGACCAGGAGGCGATGAATGCGGGTTTGGCGAAGCGGAGGAAATCGATCCTGGAGCCCTTGATGAACCGGAACATGGGGAGCGACTTGCGCTCGCCCATATTGAGCCAGGTGTCGAACACAAGGCGGGTCACCACCAGGGCGGTGAACATCGAGACGACAAGACCGATGGTCAGGGCGATGCCGAATCCCTTCACCGAACCGGTTCCCAGGATGATGAGCAGGGAGGAAGTGATGAGGGTGGTGAGGTTGGAATCCAAAATGGTTCCAAAGGCCTTGCTGTAACCGGCGGTGACAGCTCCGCGAACCGATTTGCCGGCGTGGATTTCTTCCCGGATCCGCTCATAGATCAGCACGTTGGCATCGACCGCCATGCCGATGGTCAGGACGATGCCGGCGATGCCGGGGAGGGTGTAGGTGACGTCCAGGGAACACATGATTCCGAGGAGCAGGATGACGTTGAGGCAGAGGGCGATGTTGGCGATGAGTCCGGCGAACAGGTAATAGGCCAGCATGAAGAGGCAGACACCGATCACACCGAGCAGGGAGGCCCGGAACCCGCTGGCGACGGCATCGGCGCCCAGGGAGGGATCGACACCGCGTTCGTCGACGATCCGAAGGGGAGTCTTGAGGGGGTTGTCGAGGGCGGACGAAAGGTCATTGGCTTCCTTCATGTCGAAGTTGCCGCTGATCTGACCGGAGCCTCCGGTGATGGGTGTCTGGATGTTCGGGGCTGAGATGACTTCGCCGTCGAGGACGATTCCGAGGCGTTGTCCGACGTGCTTGGTGGTGACATCGGCGAAGATGCGGGCGCCCTCGGCATTGAGGGAGAAGAGGATGATGGGTTCGCCCGTCATCGGGTTCAGGGTGACCGAGGTGCTGCGGATGAACTCGCCGGTGAGGCCCTGCTCCGGAGCCTTCTTGATGATCACGGTCTCGACGGATTCCTTACCGGTCTTGCGATCCTTCATCACGATGCTCTTGCGCTCGAAGCCGGGCGGGATGAGACCGGAGCGGAGATGCTCCTGCATGCGGGGATCCAGCATGCGGAACTCCAGGAAGGCGGCCCGACGCAGCTTGCTGCGGGCATCCTCCTTGACGGCTTCGGTGAGGCCGGGGAGTTGGACCAGGATGCGGTTTTCGCCGGCGGGCTGGATGACGGGTTCAGAGACGCCGATGGAATCGACACGTTTGCGCAGGACGTTGATGGCCTGTTCGACCAGCAGGGAAGTGTCGCGCCGGGTGGATTCAGCGGTGACAGCCGGGCCATTGGTGCCTGGGGCGTTGGTGAGTGCGGTGCGGGAAAGGTCGAGTTCGAGCAGGAACGACGTTCCGCCCTGAAGATCTATCCCCAGCTTGAACTGGCCCGCGGCCTGGCGCTGAAGGCGGTTCAGGATGGCCTGGGTGGGAGGGATGGTGGATGCGGCGGGGACGTAGTTGGTGGGGAAGTAGCGTCGGATGTCATTGGTGCCGACCGCAGTCAGGAGATTGGAGTAGGTCACCGTCTGGAGTTCGGCGCCGGCAGTCTGGCGGGCATCCAGTTCACGGGCCTTGCGGATGATTTCTTCCAGGGTGGCATCCGCATTGGCACTGACCGACTTGTCGAACTGGTCGATGAGGTTGCGGGACTTGTAAGGAAGGATTTCGGTGACCGCCCAGACGACGGCGAACACGATGATCAGGAACTTCCAGAGGTGGCTGCGATTCATGATTTGGAAAGGAGGTGTCGGGGCGGATGCCTTGAAGTGGGAGGGATGCCTGAGGCTGCGAAGGACGGATGAAAGCTGGGTGAAGGGGAAGGAAAGCCGGGTCACTCGGCGGACTTCTCGGTGACCTCGGTTATGGAGGACTTGAGGATCTCCAGTTTGGAGTCACCGGACCGCAAGTTGACGGTGTGATCGCGGACGGATTGGACAATCCCGACAAGACCACTGCTGGTGGCGACCTTGTCGCCGGCCTTGAGGCCCTTGAGGAGGTTGGCCTGTTCCTTGGCGCGCTTCTGCTGGGGTCGGATGAGGAGGACCCAGAAGACGACGCCCATGACGACGATCATTCCGATCTGATAGATCATCTGCTGTTTGGCGACGTTGGGATCGGCACCGGGGGCGGGCGGTGTCAGGGCGAGCAGGGCCATGGAGGACAGGAGAGTCATGCTTACGAGAAAATGAGCCGGAAGCCTTGGGAATGGGGGCAGGTTTGGCAAGCGCGGCGTGCGACGGGATGTTGGGGGAGAAAGACGGGAGGAAAAGGGGGTTGCGTTGGGAGACGGCGCCCCGCTTTCATACGCATACGTATGAACGCTCCCGCCGGATCGGGTTCCCCACGCTCCACCGCCACCGTCTGGCTCGTCTGCATCATCGCCGCCATCGGGTTCGCCTTCGACATCTATGAGTTGTTGATGCTCCCGCTCATCATCAAGCCGGCCGTGGCCACCTTGAGTGTGCCCCTGGTGGATGCGTTGGTGGCGGGTGGCATGCCCCGGCCGGAGGCGGTGGCCAGCTTTGCGCCCGGCGGCAAGAACTACGTGGCATGGGCACGTCTCCTCTTCTTTGTGCCCGCCCTCGCCGGCGGTGTGTTCGGTCTGCTGGGAGGTTACCTTACCGATGTCCTCGGTCGTCGCCGGGTCCTGACCTTCAGCATCCTGCTCTACGCATTCTCGGCATTGGGCGCGGGATTCGCGACGTCCTTGCACCAGTTGCTGGTCCTGCGCTGCCTGGTGTTCATCGGTGTGTGCGTCGAGTTTGTCGCGGCGGTGGCATGGTTGGCGGAACTGTTCCCGGATCCCGAACGGCGGGAGAGGGTGTTGGGATATACCCAGGCTTTTTCGTCCCTGGGTGGATTCATGGTGGGCGGTGCCAACATCATGGCGGCAAAATGGGCGATGTCATTGCCGGCCATCCATGACGGGCATGATGCCTGGCGCTACACGCTGATTTCGGGGGTTGTTCCGGCCATACCCCTGATCCTGATCCGGCCGTTCCTGCCGGAGTCGCCGGTCTGGGCGCAGAAGAAGGCGGCGGGAACCCTGCGGCGGCCGAGCATCGGGGAGTTGTTCAGTCCAGAGCTGAGGCGGACCACCTTGATGACGACGCTGGTGTTTGCGGCGAGCTACGGGATTGCATTTGGCGCCATCCAGCAATTGCCGCAGATCCTCGGCGGACCCAAGGGGCATGCAGCGATCCTGGCGGAGTCGAAGTCGGCGCGGGAAAAGCTGACCGCGGACCACTCGGCGGCAGGCAAGCCGGCGCCGACTCCCAGAGAGTTGGCGCAGGTGGGGGGAAATGCATCGGACGCCGCGGTGGCGAAGGTGACTTTGGCCCAGGAGACAGGCGGGTTGGTGGGGCGGTTTGCGCTGGCGATGCTGGCGGGCTGGATTGTGAGCCGGCGTGCACTGTTGCGGGTCTTCCAGATACCGGCCCTGATTGTCATACCTGCGTTGTTCTGGTGGATCTCAACCCAACTGGGGCAGGGCGACTCCATGGGGATGATCAAGGTGGGGGTATTCGTGGCGGGCTTTTTCACGGTTGCCCAGTTCAGTTTCTGGGGGAATTACATCCCCACCGTGTTTCCAGTGCACCTGCGGGGCACTGGCGAAAGCTTCGCAGCCAACATCGGCGGGCGGGTGATCGGTACCGCTGCCGCCTGGTTCACCATCACTTTTTCGCAATCCACCCCTCCGGATCCCACCAAGATCGCGGTGGTGGCGGCGGTGGTGGCGGGTGGCTATGCCCTGATGGGCGTGATCCTGACCCGTTGGTTGCCCGAGCCGGGTGCGGTGCGGGAGTGATCCGATCCGGATCGGGCGGGGCTCAGCCCGGGATCCGGATCCGGCGCGGCCACTGCTGGTTGGCTTCCCAGTACGTCTTCTTGTTCCGGATGACGGGATCGTCTGCGGGCGGCTGTTCGCGTCCATCTGCATCAATGGCACGCGACACCACCGTGTGATCCCCGGGGTCCGGATTGGGCCAGTCGAAGTCCCACAGGGTCCAGGTGAAGCGGGCTGAAGCGGGCTTCCGACGCAGACGGACCGGTTGCCAGGGACCGTCATTGATGCGGACCTCGACTTTGCGCAAGGGAGTGCCGTCCGACCAGGCGGCACCGGTGATTCGGATGGTTCCGTCGGGTCGGCGGACGGCGCGGGCGGGAATGGACTTGACGTTGATGTTGCAGACGGAGGTTTCGCGCCAGTTGGTGGAACCATCGTCCCGTTCCTCCCCCCGCAGGGTCACATACTCGCGCGCCATCCACTTGCCCATGAAACGGCGGTCGATGACATCGATGCGATTCAACCATTTGACCCAGGCGATGCCGAACCAGCCGGGGACCACGAGGCGAAGGGGAGCGCCGTGAACCGGATCCAGCGGTTGACCGTTCATGGCCCAGGCAAGAAGGACCTCGGAACGGAGTGCGTGCTCGACTGACAGGGAACGGGCGAAGTGTTGGGGAACTTCCTGATCCCGGATCTTCTCGGTCTTCTGGTCTGTGCCGTAGAAGACGATTTCGGAGGCGCGCTTGAGGAAACCGGCCTCCTTGAGGATTGGCCCGAGGGGTGTGCCGGTCCAGGTCACGTTGCCAATGGCTCCCATGAAGCCGATGCCGGCGCCATTCCCTCCGCATTCCAGGGTGGCCGTGATTTCACGACGCGGGAGTTTCTGGAGCTCGGCCAGGGAAAATGACCGTGGTTTGCGAACCATTCCGGTGAGATCGAGACGCCAGGCGGTTGTGTCGATCTTCGGTTTTGGATAATGGGAGACTTCGTAAAGCTGCTCCGACGGGGTGATCCAGGAAGTGAGATCCTGCCAGTACAACATGGCGCGGCCCTTCGGTTGGACATCCAGCCAGGGGACGATCGTCTCGTTCGGATCAGGTTCGAGCCCCAAGGCTGTCAGCGGTCGGCTGGCGAGGGTGACCGCGGCGAGTGCAACCGATCCTCGAAGGATGTCCCGGCGGGAAAGGGCGTTGGCAGGCATGAACAGGGATGTATCGGATCTGATCCGGGCCGCCAAGGCCCAACCCGGAAAGGTCAGGCAGCGGAGCGCCATCCAGCCAAGCCGTCCGGACCGGAGCCTGTCCCTACGAGCGAAGCCGCCGGTCGACCCGGGAGCCTGTCCCTCGGGGAATGGAACCTGAGGGTCGGCTCTTGGGCTGAGTTGGGAGGGGTGGTCAAATTGCGTCACCTCTTCAAAGGGCGTTCTTGGAGCCTGTCCCCAGAACACCTTGGAAGCGGAGCTCCTGGAGCCTGTCCCCACGGCAGCCTAGGGCAGCCTCATGGGGACAGGCTCCTTGGAAGAGAGATTCGGGGAGCCTGTCCCCCGGGGAAGGTCCCAACCGGGAAAGGTCCGGCAGCGGAGCGCCATCCAGCCAAGCCGTCCGGACCGGAGCCTGTCCCTACGAGCGAAGCCGCCGGTCGACCCGGGAGCCTGTCCCTCGGGGAATGGAACCTGAGGGTCGGCTCTTGGGCTGAGTTGGGAGGGGTGGTCAAATTGCGTCACCTCTTCAAAGGGCGTTCTTGGAGCCTGTCCCCAGAACACCTGGAGCCTGTCCCTCTGATGGAAGGAGGAGATCGGAGGCTCTCCGAACCGCCGGGCGTCGTTGTCAGTTGGTTGGCCGATTGGGAGGTCCGGACCGGATGCGGACCCGGTCGGTTTGGCGGGAGGCGAGTTTCCGGAGGCTGAGTCGGAGTTGGGCCCCGAGGGTGGCGGGACGGGGTAGCAGGCTGCCGGCAATCCAGATCCGATTCAGGAAGTCTTCAAGATGGACGGTCTGGCTGGACGGGAAGCTGCGGATCATTGGCTGGAGATCATCGGGCCAATGTCCGGAGGGTTCCGGGATGAGATTGAAGAGGGCCACGCCTCCAGGACGCAGTCGTTGGTGGATCAGTCCTGGCAGGACGGTCCAGCTGATGGTCGGCTTGAAAACGTCGCCATCCCGCGGCAGGGAGAGATCCTCGATGAGGAGATCAAAGTCCGGCGGTTGTGCTGCCAGCCAGTCGACGGCATCGGCATGGGTGAATCGGACCGAGTGGGTCCACCCTGGGCAGTATTGGGTGAACAGCCGATGGCCGGTGGGATCGAGATCGACAGCGTCGATGGTGCGGTTGAAGCCAAGTTTGCGGAGGGGGGCGATGACTGCGCCCCCGGCGAATCCAAGCAGGCCAATCCGGCCATCGCTGGCGACCGGTGCGAGCAATGGGATGAGGGCGGCGAGGATGTCGAAGACGCTGTGGGTGGGGCCGGGTCGAAGTCGGAGTTCACTGATGACCACGCCGTGTTGGGTGAGGCGGAGGCCACCGCGGAGGTGTTGGATGCTGAGGGGGACGGTTGCTTCCGGGGAGTGGCTGATGGGGAAGCGGGGGAACGGCATGCGGGGGAAGGTGAAAGCGGGATCAGTGTTGGGAATGGAGGAATTGTTGGAGGGCGGCGTGGAGTTCGGTGGTGGGGGTGTTCCTGCGGAGCACGCGGATGGCCTCGGTGGCGAGGGCATCGCAACGTTCGTTCCAGCGATGGCCGGCGTGGCCCTTGAGCCAGTGCCAGTCCACCGAGTGTTTGCCGGCGAGGACGTCGAGTTCGGACCAGAGATCCTGATTCTTGACCGGGCTGCCGTCCTTGGTGCGCCAACCGCGTTGGCGCCAACTGCGGATCCAGGTGGTGATGCCCTGGCGCAGGTAATCGGAATCGGTATGGACGTGGACCTGGCAGGGGCGGTTGAGGGCCTTGAACCCCTGGATGGCGGCCTGGAGTTCCATGCGGTTGTTGGTGGTGGCGGGCACGGCTCCGGAGAGTTCCCAGGCCTTGTCCTGATACTGGACCACGCAGGCCCACGCGCCGGGTCCGGGGTTCCCCTGACAACCGCCGTCGGTGTAGATGGTGACGGCTGGTTTCAAGGGACGACTTCGGTTCCGACACCGGCGTCGGTGAAGAATTCCAGCAGAAGACTGTGGGGAAGGCGTCCGTCGATGAACTGGACTTTTTCAACTCCTGCCCGGATGGCGGCCACGGCGCTGTCGACCTTGGGAATCATGCCCTTGTCGACGATACCGGCCTTCTTGAGGGCTTCGACCTCACCGATGGCGAGGTGAGGGATGAGGGTGGAAGGATCCTTGGGATCGCGGAGGAGGCCGGGGACATCGGACATGAAGGCGAGGCGGCGTGCCTTGAGGGCGATGGCGGCCATGGCGGCGGCGACGTCGGCGTTGCAGTTGTAGATGTGACCATCCTCGCCGCGGGCGGTGGGGCTGATGACCGGGGTGATTCCGCGTTCGATGCAGTCGAGGAGAGGCGCGGTGTTGACGGCGGTGACTTCACCGACAAAGCCGATGTCGACGGGTTGGCCATCGGGATCCCGGAGCCAGAGTTTGCGGCAGGTGAAGATGTCGGTGCCGGCGAAGCCGGTGGCGAGTCCGCCGAGTTCGCGGATCATGCGGACGACCTCGGGATTGATCTCGCGGGAGAGGACCTGATCGACGACGGCGACGGTGGCGTCGTCGGTGACGCGTTGGCCCTGGATGAAGCGGGCATTGAGTCCGGCCTTGTCCATGGCGCGGGTGATGGCCTTGCCGCCGCCATGGACGACGACGGGATTGATGCTGACGGCCTCCATGAAGACGACGTCGCGTGCCACGCCGGTGCGCACGGCGGGGTCCGGGGAGTCCATGAAACTGCCGCCGTATTTCACGACGAAGGTGGCGCCATCGAATCGGAGGATGTAGGGGAGGGCTTCGAGGAGGGTGGCGGCCTTGGCGATGACGTCTTGCATGTGGGAACGGGGCGGGAGGGGGGTTGGAAGGAACG
>CAZDYB010000032.1:0-16657 GCA_964509045.1 uncultured Akkermansia sp. | reverse complement strand
CTGCGGATAGATGAACTGCCGATTCTAGGTTCATCGACGGAGAACCGTCACCTGATCCCACCTCAATGCTGGGCGGTTTCCGGCGCTGGCCCAAGTCGGACCAGGGTCAGGCGCGAAACCCGGAGTCCATCGACCTCTTCCACCACCAGTTCATGCCCGGCCACCGTCACCCGACCGCCACGTCTCGGGAAGCCGCCCAATTGCTGGGTCACCCAACCCGACACCGTGGAGACATCGGGCGCCTCGATGGTTTCCCCGACCACCTCGCCGAGTTCGAACAGGGGCAGGGTGCCGTCGATGTCCCAGACTCCTTCTGAACGTCGGACCAGGCGCGGTTTCTCGTGATCGAACTCGTCCTGGATCTGGCCAACCAACTCCTCTAGCACGTTCTCCAGGGTGACCAGTCCCATCGTGCCACCGTACTCATCCACCACCATGGCCAGGTGAAGCTTCCGTTCGAGGAACAACTTCAACAACGATTCCAGTCGCGCCGTCGGCGGGACATGGATCAACGGCCGGGCCACCGGCAACAGGTCACCGCCTTCCCTCACCCTTTCCCGGGCCACCATCAGGTCCTTGAAATGGATCACGCCCCGGGTGCGGTCGAGGTCGCCGTCCTCGACCAGGGGGAATCGGGAGAACCGGGTCGTTTCGGCGATGCGCAGGCAATCGGCGATGGGTTGGTTGGTGCTGAGGGCGACGATGTCGGTACGCGGGGTCATGACCTCGCGGACGACGCGGCGGCGGAGGTCGAAGGCATTGAGGACGAGATCGCGGCCCAGGCTGGATTCGCCTTCGACATGGGCCCGTGCGGAGAACATGAGGCGGAGTTCCTCTTCGGAATGTTCAGAGCCGTGTTCCGAACCGGCCTCGATCCCGATCCAATGGAGGACGCGGAGCGAGGCGACGTTGAGGAACCAGATGAAGGGATAGGAAATCCAGAAGAAGACCTGGAGCGGAGCGGCGACCCAGAGCGAGGAGGGCAATGGCCGTTTGATGGCGATGAACTTGGGGGCCTGTTCGCCGACCACGATGTGGAGGAAGGTGATGGCGGAGTAACCGACGACGATGGCAACCAGGTGCCGGATACGTTCGGAGCTGACCCCGACCGCCTGCATGAGCGGTTCGAGCATGGCGACGAAGGCCGGTTCACCGATCCAGCCGAGGGCGAGGCTGGCGAGGGTGATGCCGAGCTGACAGGCGGAGAGGTAGGGATCGAGATTGGCGACGATATGCCGGGCGAGCTTGGCGGAACGGCTGCCCCGGGCGGCGAGCGGAGCGAGCTGGGTGTCGCGGATCTTGACCAGGGCGAACTCGGCGGCGACGAAGAAACCGTTGAGCCCGACCAACGCCAGGACCGAGATCAACTTCCAGAAGATACCCCATGGATCGATCATCAGGCGCGTCTCCCTCCAAAGAATTCACCGAGTACATCCCACAACGTCACCAGTCCGCGTTCGCGCCCATCCGATCCCACCACGATGGCGAACTGGTCACCGCCGCGTTGCAAGCGGCGCAATGCCTGGTCCAATCGCAGACCCTCATCGAGAAACAGGGCTGGACGCAGGTGGGCAACCGCCGTGCCGGCCGGCGTCTCGCCCGCGTGCAGCAGGTCGACGAGACGGACGACCCCTGCGATGCGCCGGCGTTTACCCGTGCCCTGCCACACGGGCAACCGGGCAACATTGTGTTCACGGCACAACTGGAAGACCTGCCCGATCGGAGTATCGACCTCGACGGTGATGGCTGACTCAAGGGGGCGTGTGACGCGGGCGAGGGTCGCGTTCTGGAGATCGAGGACCCGGTTGATCATCGAACGTTCAGTGGGGGACAAGGCTCCGCCCGCTTCCTGCATCAGGGCGCGGAATTCGTCGCGATTTCCGAAGAGACGGCCGGTGTAGCGGGTGCCGCGGGTGATCCGCAGGAGCAGGCGCGTGCACCACTCGGCCACAGCCACCGGCGGTGCGAGTGCGAAGTGGACGGCGCGGAACGGGAACACGAACCGGAGGCACAGGCGGTTGGGGAACCGTCGGAACAGGGTCTTCGGAAGGAGATCGCAGAACAGGTAAAGCACCGCGCACACGCCCAGAAACGCGGTCCAGAACCACACCGGCCGCCCCGCCAGGCGAGCCTGGAGATCCGCAAATATCAGCCCGGCGGCGGCGAAATTGGCCAGGGTGTTTCCCACCAGGATGGTCCAGAGAAAGTTCTCAGGCTGTTCCAGATACCGCAGCAGGGTGCGCGCCCCGGGACGACCCTTCCGCACCCAATGCCGGATCCGCAACGGGCTCAATCCCTGCACGCCCGCTTCCATGCCCGACATGAAGAACGACAGCAGCAGCCACCCCGAAACCACCGTCCAATGGACCATCGGACTCATTCGCCGCCTCCTTTCACCGCTGCCTCGACCCGCACCTCGCGCACACGCCGCTCATCGGCCTCCAGCACTGTCAGTCGGATCTTCCGGAACTGGAACTCCACCCCCACCGGCGGCACCACTTCGGCCAGCTTCACCACCAACCCCCCCACCGTGTCCACGTCCGGCACCTCACCCAACTCCGGCAACTGACGTCGCAGATCCTCCAGCCGCATCGTGCCATTCACCCGCCACCGGCCTTCCCCGAGCCGTTCACTCACGAATCCCGGCGGTTCCCCTTCCCGGCGGATCCGTCCCACCACCTGTTCCAGGATGTCTTCAAGCGTGACCATGCCGGCCACGCCGCCGAACTCATCCACCACAATCGCCATGCCGCGTTGCTGGCGTTGAAGCGCCTCGAACAACTGCAACAGGTTCATGCTCTCCGGCACGAACGACGGAAACTCCACCGCGTCCGCCAGATCGCCCTCCGGATTCAGCAGCAGGGTCCGGGTGTTCAATATGCCCACAATGGTATCCGGCGACTCATCGTAGAGCGGCAACCGATGCCTCCGCGACTGACGCGCCACCCGCGTCATCTCTTCCATGGGCGCGTCATCGGGCAGCATCACCATGTCGGACCTTGGCCGCATCACATCCCTGGCCGTCTTCCGATCCAATCCCAGCACCTGCAATAGGATCTCCCTTTCCGCATCTGCGAGGGTCCCCTGTTGATGGGCCAGTTCCACCAGATCGGCGTATTCCTCATCCGACAGCGCCGGTTGGGGCTTCAAGGATGCCGGGATGAACAGGCTGAGAATGGCGTCCACCAACCGTTGTGCCGCCCGGTGAACCGGTCCGGTGATGGCAATCATCAGACCCAGGATCGGGGCGACCGTGAGGGACCAACGATCGGGTTGCCGCACCCCCAGTGCCTTGGGTGTGACCTCGCACACCAGCAATGTCACCGCCAACACCCCGAACACCACCAGCACCGTCGGCCATGCCCCGGCCGTTGCCGTCACCAAACCCAGCACCACCAACAACGTGTTCGCCGTCGAATTGCCCAGGACCAGCGTCGCCAACAACTCCGACGACCGGTCCAGCAACCGCACCACCGCCCCGCCCCGTTTCGGGTCCGACTCCGCCAACCGCACCGCACGCCAGCGTCCCAGTGAGAACAGCGCCGATTCCGCCAGTGCAAAAAAGAAACTGGCGGTGGCAGCCGCCAGGAACAGCGGTAGGGCTATGGTCAGCGGGATCTCCAACGCGCGCCCAGTATCCGGACCCCTGTCACGGAATCAATCCAGCGCCACAGAACTTCTCTCCACCCATCCCAGGCGCGTCCCGTTCAATCCCACCTCCACCCAATACCCAAATTCCCGCAACACCCGCACCTCGCTCCCCTCCACCAGGCTCCGCACCGCTTTCGCCTGTACCACCGGCGCCTGCACCACCCCCGCTTCCTTCACCACCCCCCCCGCGTCCGGCGACCATACCCTTCCCAGCCAAGACAATCCCCCACCCAGCCCAGCCCCCAACTGCAACAGCATCATCGCCGTCAACCAACCCGGCCCGGGCCCGGGCCGTTGAACCCGTCGAAGCACCAATACCCCGCACAATCCAAACGATCCCACCAACGCCAAACCCGCCCACTCCTCCGGGCGTACCCACCCGGTCCACTCCGCCAACGGATGATCCCCGGCCGATCCCGTCCGCGCCCGCGCCGCCCCCAGTGCCGACCTGATCCCGGTATCCCGCGGCGCCACCTGCAACCCTTGGCGCCAGGCTGCAATCGCGCGTCCCACCTCACCGCAATGGGCACGCGCCTGCCCCAGGTTGAACCAGAGATCCGCCGAACTCCGGTTGGTCCGCGTCATCCGATCCAGCAACGCCGCCGCTTCCGCATGTCGTCCGAGGACGAACAGTTTCTCCGCCTCCTCCAATGCCCCGCGCGCCGGCGCCGCCGACCGCGCCTGCCCCCACATCCCCATCAGCACCATCCCCAGCCAAACAATCCTCCACGCACTCCGTCCGAAACCCTTCATGCCCGTTCCTCCATCCCGTCCAACAGTGCCAGCACTTCCCCGGTTCGACCCACGAACGACAACTGGTCCGCCGCGGATCCCGGCGCGAACCGGATGGCTTCCCATTCCGCAAACCACGATGCCAAGGCCTCGCACTCCACCTCGTTCAACCCCCTTTGCCTCAGGCCCCGGTCCAGGATCCCGGATGTGATCGCCTCGGGTTGGGTATCCAGCCACGCCCCCAATCGGTAGCGCACCGCGCGCGAAGCCTCCCCCGGATCGGCCTCTCCCGATCTCACCCGGGCTTCCAGGCGCCGCGCCTCGGCCCGCCACTGTTCCTTCAGCGACGCCTTGGGCCGCGCCGCACGGCGACGCTGAACCACATCCGCCAGAGCCAATCCACCCATCAGCATCCACGGCAGGACCAGCGCACCCGCCACCCACCCACCATGGGCCCAGCCTTGGCCCAACAGCGGCGCCCCACCCGTCACCGGTCGCCACTGGATCCCGGCTGGACCGGATGACGGCGATGTCCCAGCCGATGCTCCGGCAACCGCGGGATTGGTCCCGGATGGAGATCGTGTGGAAGGGCGGACCATCAGCACGGGATCGGTCATGGGCACCGGATCATATCGGCGCGACGCCGGATCGAAGGCGATCAACGGGGGCAACGGCAGCCTCAGTGAACCCGGCCGCTCCGGCACCACGACGTACTCGAACACCTTCGTCCCAGCCAATCCCAGGACATCGGAGGGCGCGAACCCATTGGTGCCGGGGTACACGCGGAACCCCGCTGATTCCGCCCAGTCCGGCAATTCCAACCGTTCAATCCCGCCTTCCCCCTGCACGGTGATGCGCACGGTGGCCGGGTCTCCGACCGTGACCTCGGCGGGACTGACGGTGGCGGCGGCGCGGAACCGGCCCACCGCACCGGCGAAACCATCCGGGCGCCCGACTGCTGGCGGTGCGACCGCCCGGAGGGAGTGGGCCCGACTCTTCAAGGTCACCCGCTCGCCCCGTCGTTGCGGACCGAACATTTCATCGATCAGGGAACCCGGGCGGCGCGGAAGCGTGTTGAGCAGGAGGGTCACATCCAGTTCCACCGGCCCGATCGCGAGCATCCCGGGTTTCGTTGCCGTGACCGAGAAACGCCAGGTCACCACGCTCCACTGCTGTCCCCCGCGCGAGGTCGCCGCCTGGCGCGGGGACGGCGACCGACCGACCACGAACCCATCCAGATCAAATCGCGGAGCCGTCGGTTCCCGGATGGATTGGAAATACAATTGGAGTTCGATCGGAAAAGCATCGCCCACCACAACCTCATCGCGATCCACCACCAGCTTGAGCCAGGCCGGTTCGTCATGGGTCTCGGCCGCCACGACATGGAGCACCTGACCCGCACTGACGAGCGTCTCGCCTCCGACCTGCACGGTGATGGGTGGGATGGGGATGTCCCCGATGGCCTCGGGCCGGAGCAGGTACCGATGGACCACCTGGACCGAGGTCCGTCCATTGATGTTCTGCATCTGGCTGGTGGCACCGGCATACTGGAGGACCAACCCGGGCGTGGCCGGCACCTGGGGTCGACGCTGGCCATCCCGCGTTCCCACAACCACCACCTGCATCACCACCGTCTCCCCCACTTCCACCGTTTCCCGGTCCAGTTGCACCTGCAACTCCAACGCCACCGCCGGCAATCCCATCCCCAACGCCAGAAAACCCAGGATCAGCCATCGAAGCCCAACCCACCCCGGGGCCATCCGGACGAATGCGCCGTTCAACCCGACCCGGTTCACCACGTCTTCCTCCGGTTGTTGGGGGCCTGACTCCGATTCTGCTGCTGGGTCGGCCGCCAGATCAGCGCCTTTTCATCCCGCTTGTGGCTGTCCAACAAACGCTCCGCAAAACGGACCGCCATCTGGCCTTCCGCGGAATCTTCCCCGCCTTCCCCTCCGCCCGGCATCGGACGTCCTCCCCTGCCTGGCTTGCCGTCCTGCCCGTCTTCGCCTTCTCCCTCCCCACCCTCTTCACCCTCCTCACCCTTCTCCCCGGACTCCTTCTGGCCATCGCCCTTCTCCCCCTTCCCCTGTTCGGGCTTCTTCTCACCGGGCTTCGAACCCTCCGACCCCTGATCCTTGCCGGGTTCCTTCTGATCCGACGGATCCCCGTCCTTCTGTTCCTGGGAATCCTGTTTTCCCTGGGAGGAATCCTTCTTCTGCTGCCCCTTCTGATCCTGCTGCTCCTGTTTCCCGCCCTGGTCCTGCTTCTCCTGCTCCTCCTTTTCCCCGTCGGACTTCTTGTCCTCCGGATCCTTCTTCTGCGGGTCCTTCTTCTGATCCTCGGGAGGTTTGGGCAGGCGGGCCAATGCCTGCTGCACCGTGTCGAGATTGGACCGGGCTTCGGTATCCGACGGATCCAGCCCCACAGCAGCCTCGTACTGGCGCATCGCCTCTTCCCAGAGCCGGACCCGATCCGCCAGGTCCTCGGAAGTTTCGCCCTGGCGGAACCGGGTGTTCCCCAACCCGAGGAACGAGCGGCGCTGCAGGGCGAGATCCGCAGAACCCAGGGCGGCTTCAAAGTGCCGGGCCGCCCCTTCCCAATCGTCCTGGCCGTACGCCGTCACCGCCGCATTGAAGGCCAGTCGGGAATCCGTGGGTCGCGCCTGCAACAACGCCTCGTACTCCTGCCTCGCACCCGCCGCGTCTCCCCGGGTCAACCGTTCCAGCGCCGTCTCCGGTGATGCCGCCGACAGACTCCCCGCCAGGATCAACCCCAGCAGGAATCCGCCTCCGTGACCCCTGGGCACGCACCGATGCAGGACGTTCCCGTCGCCGTGGAATGGATCGGAAGGTTTCATGCGCGCGAAGAAGATGAAGGGGATTGGGCCGCGTACAACTCGGCGATGGGTGCCGGTCGCCGCATCCGACGGCCTCGTCGGGCCTCGGGGAAAAGGATCTCGAAAAGGAGCAACGCCGCAGCGGCGGCAAGGGGCCATTGAAACCGTTCACGGGCCTGTCGGACCTTGCCACCGGCGAACTCGCCCTTGGGCAACACCCCGACCCCACGTTCATACAGGGTCCGCATGGCCTGCGGTTCGGCCAGGTTCAGGTGGAAACCACGCCCCGCCTCCGCCAGTTCGCGCAGCAGGCCCTCGTTCAACCGGCTCTTCACCGGGTTGCCGTTTTCATCCCGAACGAACACCGGGTTCCCGTACGGATCCGTCGACCGCAACAGGTCGCCATCCGTCGACCCCACTCCCAGCGTGAACACCCGGATTCCATCCGCCGCCGCCTCGCGCACGGCCTCCACCGCGCCAGGTTCGTGATCCTCGCCATCCGTCAGCACCAGGATCACCCGGGACGCACCCGATTCCCGATTGAACCCCTGGCGCGCCTCGCGGATGGCTTCCGCCAGTGCGGTGCCGGCCTCGGGAATGATCTCGGTGTCGAGTGCCTGGACCGACTGACGGAATGCCTCCGGATCCAGCGCCAACGGACATTGAAGGAATGCCGAACCCGCAAACGCCACCAACCCCAACCGATCCCCCTTGGCAAACCGCGCCAGATCGAACGCCGCCAGTTTTCCCCGTTGCAACCGGCTCGGCTTCAGGTCCGTCGCCAACATCGATCGCGACACGTCGAAACACAGGATGACATCAATGCCCGACCCGCGGCTGTCCTGCTCGATGTACCCCCACATCGGCCGGGCCAGGGCGAGCATCACCAGCACTGCCGCTCCCCACACCGAGATGCGCTTGATCTGCTGGCGCCAGGGACTGACCCCGATGGTCAACTGGGGCAGCAACCGCGCCCGGACGAACTGGGTCAACGCCCTCTGCCTTCGCCGCCACGTCCACCACAGGAAACCCGCCAGCAAAGGCCCCAGCACCGCCATCAGCACCAGGAACACCGGCATCGCAAACGGAACCAGCACCGGCTTCATGGCAGCTTCCTCCAGACCGTGTTCGACAACACCAACTCCAATACCAGCAACGCCAGGGCCGGCACCGCCGCGTATCCCATCAACTCTTCCCACGACGCAAAGCGCTGCGTCTCCATGTCCGTCTTCTCCAACCGGTCGATCTCCGCATAGATCGTCCGCAAGGTCCGCGTGCTGTCCGCCCGGAAATACTTGCCGCCCGTCCGATCCGAGATCTCCCGCAGCACATCCTCATCAATGTCCACCGGCATCTGCCGATACACCTTGTTGCCAAACGGATCATATCCCACCGGCGTCGGCGCCGTGCCCTGGGTCCCCACGCCGATGGTATAAACCTTCACCCCCAACGCCTTGGCAGCGTCCGCCGCCGTCAACGGCGGAATCTCTCCCGCATTGTTCTGGCCATCCGTCATCAACACCACGATCCGACTCTTCGACGGCAGGTCGCGCAACCGGTTCACCGCCGTGGCCAGCGCCGATCCAATCGCCGTCCCACTCTCCTGCAAGACTTCCAGCCGACGCAGGTTCCGCAGCAGGAAATCGTGGTCCAGGGTCGGTGGCGACGCGATGTAGGCCCGCGACGCAAACACCACCAGGCCGAACCGGTCGCTGGGCCGTTGCCCGATGAAGGTCTGCAGGACGTCCTTGGCGATCTCCACCCGGTTCACCCGCTCCCCGTTCAACTCGAAATCCTCGGCCAACATCGATCCCGAAAGATCAAAGGCCACAGCAATGTCCACGCCGCTCGCCTTGACCGGTGCCCGACCCTGCCCCGCCTGCGGTCTCGCCAGGGCCACCAACACCAACACCCACACCAACCATCGCAGCCCCATCAGGAACGCACCCGCACGCGACCGGCTCAACGTCGTGATGCCTTTCACCAACCCGACCGACGAATACACGAACGCGGCCTCACGCCCCCAGCGCCGCCTCAACCACGCCACCAACGGCAACAACAGCAGTCCCAACAACCACCACGGCGACTCGAATCTCATCGCGCTCCCTCCCCGGCCATTCCGGAATCCCGCGCCCCAACCGGCCCCGGCCCCGCCGATGCCGTGGGTGCCGTCTCATCCACAAACCGGTTCGCTGCCGATTCCAATCCCCCCAGTTCTCCAGATCCCGGGCGCCATCCCGCAAACTTCACGAGGTCGCATTGCTCCAGGAATCCCGACAGCAATCCCTGATGCCGCACATCCAGCAATGGGCGCCGGTTCAATCCTTCCAGAAACTCTTCCGTCGTCTGCTCCGGCGCCCTCAGCCCGAACCGGTCTTCCAGATAGCGGCGCACCGCATCCGACACCGCCGCCACATAGGCCCGCGGATCCTCCAGATGCACCCGTGCCGCTTCGATCCGCGCCCGCGCCACCGCCACCGGATCCGGCGGTTCCACCATCGGCACCGTCACGGGACGCCGTTGCCAACGCCACCAGGCCCACGCCGCCAACCCCGCCACCACCGCCACCAATCCCCCGATCCAGACCCGACGCCACGGATCCGGAATCTCCACCGGCCGCTGACGTTCTCCCGCCAGCGGGATCCGTTGCACCGCCCCCGTGCCGCCACCCGGCATCATTCCCGGGGGGATGGCATTGGACCCGGCCATGCGCATCGCCGGGCCCGCCACCGGAGGCAGGGGCGGCGTCACCTTCTCCAACGCCCCAACCGGGCCACTTCCCAAGACCACCAGCAGCAACACCACGACTGCCGACCGGCCAGCCAGGAACCTCGGGAAGCCAGGTGCGTTCATCGGTTCCTCCTCTTCTCGCGCCCGTCAAAGAACGCCGCCAACGCCCGTTCATACGGCACATCCGTCTGGATCCGAAAGGCGTCCACGCCCGCCGACCGGAACAACCGGTCCAGCTCGTCCTGGGTCCGGGTCGACCGGGTCCGGAACGCCTCCAGGCGTCGCGCGTCATGGGTGTTCACCTCCACCAATTCCCCCGTCTCGGCATCCTGCAACAGCAGTCGACCCAGGCTCGGCAGATCCATCTCGCGCGGATCAATCACCTGCACCGCCACGACATCATGGCGTCGGGACAATTGCCGCAACGCCCCGGAGGAGATCCGTCCCAGCGTCTCGCTGTGGACCGCGCGCCGCTTGAGATGGGCCATGATCTCCATCCGACCCGGATTGGTCTCTGCGAGGAAATCCGAGACCACCACCACGATGGCCCGATGCGGCAGGACGCGCCGTGCGAATTCGAGGGCGCCGTTGACCGAAGTACCGCGCTGGCGCGGTTCATGACAGAGGATGTCCCGGACCACGCGCAACACATGGCGCCGGCCTTTCTGCGGGGGCAGATAGTGTTCAACCGTCTCGGAAAACAGGGCCAGGCCAACCCGGTCCTGGTTCCGGATGGCACTGAAGGCCAGCACCGACGCCAGCTCGGCCGCCAGTTCGCGCTTGGATTGTTCCACCGACCCGAAAAGGCCCGACGCACTGACATCGACCATCAACAGCACCGTCAACTCGCGTTCCTCCCGGAATTTCTTCACGAACGGATGGTTCATCCGCGCCGTGACATTCCAGTCGATGGTCCGCACCTCGTCGCCGGGCTGGTACTCACGGACTTCATCGAAGTCCATGCCCATGCCCTTGAACGCCGAATGATACTGGCCCGCGAGGGACTCCGTCACGAGCCGGCGGGTCCGGATCTCGATCTGGCGTATCTTGCGGAGCAGTTCCTTGGGAATCATCGGGCGCTGGGACTTCTGGGGACGGACACCGGCCGGGCACCACGGTTCACGGCACCGGCAATTCGTCGAAGATGCGCTGGACGATCCATTCCGACGTCTTGTCCTCCGCCTCAGCCTCGTAGGTGATCGCCACCCGATGCCGCAGGACATCCATCCCGATGCTCTTCACGTCCTGCGGCGAGACATAGCCGCGACCACGCAGGAAGGCATGGGCCCGGGCCGCGAGGGCGAGCGCGATGGTGGCCCGGGGCGATGCCCCCATCTGGATGTAGTCGGACAACTTCAGCTTGTAGGCCTCGGGATCACGGGTCGCACAGACGACATCCACGATGTAATCCCGGACGGACTCGTCCATGTACATCTCGTTGAGGACCTGTCGGGCCTGGAGGATGGCTTCGGCGGACACCACCGGTTGGGCGGAGGGTTGGCCATTGGTCCGGCCCATGAGATCGAGGATGAGGCGTTCCTCTTCCCGGGTGGGATAACCGATCTTGAGCTTGAGCATGAACCGATCGACCTGGGCTTCGGGCAGGACGTAGGTGCCTTCCTGTTCGATCGGGTTCTGCGTGGCGAGGACCAGGAACGGTTCCTCCAGCTTGAAGGTCTGGTCGCCAATGGTCACCTGACGTTCCTGCATCGCTTCCAGCAACGCCGACTGCACCTTGGCCGGCGCCCGGTTGATTTCATCCGCCAACACCAGGTTCGCGAAGATCGGCCCGCGCCGGATGCTGAAGTTGCCCGATTGCGGGTTGTACACCTGGGTGCCGATGACATCCGCCGGCAGCATGTCGGGCGTGAACTGGATCCGGGAGAATCGGACGTGGAGCCCCGTGGCCAGCGTCTTGACCGACAGGGTCTTGGCCAGGCCGGGAACGCCTTCCAGCAGGACATGGCCATTGGCCAGCAACCCGATCACCAACCGTTCCACCAGGTACCGCTGGCCCACCACACACTTGTTGATCTCGGTAAAAAGCGGTTCCAGGAAGGCGGACGCCTCCCTCACCGCCGCGTTGGCTGCATCAGGACCGGAACTCATCCGCGCGTGTATGCCGCACCACCCCCCTCAACCGCAACGGATTTGACCCCGAATCCCATAATCCGGGGACCAAACCGGGGAAGGACAGGCTCTCGGTCGCCTTTGCGGTTGGCCCGCGGACAATTGCCGGTAGCATCCGCCCATGTCGCACGGCGAACGCCTCCCAGCGCTGTTGACCCTGATCCTGCTCCTCCTGCCAAACCACGGGTCCGCCGCCGATTCCATTGCCCCGCCCGGCTTCACCCCCCTGCCCCTGGGCACCCACGCCCTCGTCGGGGCCCGGGTCATCGCCCGACCCGGCACCGAGTTCGATCGCGCCACGATTGTGATACGCGATGGCCGCATCACCGAGGTCGGTCCCGATGTCCGCCCTCCTGCCGATGCCCGCATCTGGGACTACGCCGGCTTCACCATCTATCCCGGCTTCATTGATCCCTATGTCATGGCCGGGTCCACCAATCGACCCGTGGTCACCAGCGGTTCCGAACCCATCACCCTGACCAGTGGTGCCGATCCCCGCTTCTTCGGTGTGCCCGGCCAGGAACGCGATCCCGGCACGCCGGGCCCCGGATCCCCCATCCGCGACATCACCCCGGAACGTCGCCTGGCCCCCGGTTACAGCCCCGATCCACGTCTCGTCGAAAGCCTGCGCGAACTCGGCTTCGTCGCCGCCGCCTTCGTCCCCAGTCGCGGTATCGTCCGCGGCCAGGGCGTCGCCGTATCCCTCGGTGAAGCCGGCCCCGCCGAATCCATCCTCCGCGCCGACACCGCCCAACACGTCGCCCTCGCCGCCGGTCCCGAGGAAGGCTACCCGAAATCCCTCATGGGGGTGATTGCCGCCCTGCGCCAGACCTGGCTCGACGCCCGATGGTACCACTCGGCCGCACCCTCCTCCCAACGCATCCCCTGGAACATCGCCTCCGTCGCCCTCCTTCCCACCCTCACCACCAACAACCCCCAACCCGTCGTCGTCGAGGCCGGCTCCGTCCTCATGGCCGCCCGTGCCCTCCAACTCGCCGCTGAACTCGGCTGGAATCTCCAGATCGTCTCCTCCGGCCAGGAATGGCGCCGACCCGACCTCCTCGAAAAGTCCAACGTCCCGTTCATCGTTCCCGTCGCGTTCCCCGCCGCACCCAAACTTCCCGACGATGACGCCTGGGATTCCCTCTCGCTCGATCAGTTGCGCCAATGGGATTGGGCGCCCGAAAACCCGGCAGTGCTGCGTCGCGCCGGCATCGACATCGCCCTCACCACCTACGCCTTGCCCGACCGCAAGGAGTTCCGTCGCGCACTGCGTTCCGCCCTGGACCGTGGGCTGGCCGAAACCGACGCCCTCGCCGCCCTCACCACCCAACCCGCCCGGCTTCTCGGACTCTCCGATCGCCTCGGCGTCATCGCCGTCGGGCGCCCGGCCCACCTGACCGTCGTCCAAGGTTCCTATTTCGATCCCAAGGCCCCCCTCCAATCCGTCTGGATCGATGGCATCCCCCATACCCTGCCACCCGTCACCGCGAAGCCCGTCACCTCCACCAATACCCCCGCCAAACCCAAGGAATCCGACCTGCGCCGCATCGCTGCCGAACCCCGGATCGGGCGCGGTCCACTTGCCCAACCCCCGGCCCTGCTCATCCGCAATGCCACGCTCTGGACCGCCTCCGACCGCGGCATCCTCACCAACACCTCCCTCTTCATCCGCAACGGCCGCATCGAGTCGATCGGCACCGAACCCGACGCCCTCCCGGCCGACACCCTCATCATCGACGCCACCGGCAAACACCTTTCCCCCGGCCTCATCGATTGCCACAGCCATTCGATGATCCTCGGTTCGGTCAACGAGGCGACCCTCCCCAGCACCGCCATGTGCCGCATCGCCGACGTCATCAACTCCGAGACCGACAACATCCATCAACAACTCGCCGGCGGCCTCACCATCGCCAATCTCCTTCACGGCTCCGCCAATCCCATCGGCGGCCAGAACGCCGTCATCAAACTCCGCAACGGCGCCGGTCCGGATGCCCTGCTCTTCAAGGCCGCTCCCGGTGGCATCAAGTTCGCCCTCGGCGAAAACGTGAAGCAGGCCAACTGGGGCGAACGCAACACCACCCGCTTCCCCCAGACCCGCATGGGCGTCGGCACCTTCTACATCAACCGCTTCACCGCCGCCCGTCAGTACGCCGAATCCTGGGATCGCTGGAACCGTTCCGACCGCTCCACCCGGTCACCCCGACGCGACCTCGAACTCGACGCCATCGCCGAGATCATCGCCGGCTCACGCCTCATCCACTGCCACTCCTATCGCCAGGACGAAATCCTCGCCTTCCTCCGCGTCATGGAAAGCTTCGGAGTCCGCGTCGCCACCCTCCAGCACATCCTCGAAGGCTATAAGGTCGCCGACGAAATCGCGCGGCACGGCGCCGGTGCCAGTGCCTTCTCCGATTGGTGGGCCTACAAGTTCGAGGTCATCGATGCCATCCCCTACGCCGGTTCGCTCATGCACCAGCGCGGGGTCAATGTGTCGTTCAATTCCGATTCCAGTGACCACGCCCGCCGCCTCAACACCGAGGCCGCCAAGGCCGTCAAATACGGCGGCACCCCGGAACACGAAGCCCTCCAATTCGTCACCCTCAACCCCGCACGCCAACTCCGTATCGACGACCGGGTCGGTTCTCTCGAACCCGGCAAGGACGCGGACTTCGTCCTGTGGTCCGGGCCACCCCTCGACAGCACTTCCGTCTGCCTCGAGACCTGGATCGAAGGAGCTCGTTACTTCGACCGCTCCCTCGAACCGTCCCGCGTCGCCCGCCTCGAATCCGAACGGACCGACCTCATCGCCAAGGCCAGGAAATCCTCCACCAGATCCGATGCCGAAGGCCCGCCCACTCCCGCCGTCGATGGCGCCCGTGCCCTCTTCTTCCAACGCGCCCTCGAACACGCCCGCCACCTCGGCCTCGTCGATTGCCAGGACTGCGACACCGTCAACCGCCCCTGACCTTTCCTCCCATGAATCCCCTGTCCCGCCTCTTCCAACTCCTTGCCGGCTTCGCCTTCGCCAGCCTGCCAACCGCCGCCGAGACCCTTTGCCTCCGCGGCGCCATCGTCCACACCATCTCCGGACCTTCCCTCACCAACAGCGGCGTCCTCATCCGCGACGGCAAGATCGTCGCCGTCGGCAATGATGCCCTCTTCGCCTCCGCCGACCGCACCGTCGATCTCCCCGGGCTCCACCTGTTCCCCGGCCTCATCGCCCCCACCAGCATCCTCGGTCTGATCGAGGTGGATTCCGTCCGCGCCACCCGCGACACCACCGAGGTCGGCGATTTCACGCCGGATGTCCCCGCCTGGATCGCCGTGAATCCGGAGTCCGAACTCATCCCCGTCGCCCGTGCCAACGGCTTCACCCACGCCCAGTCCATTCCCCTCGGCGGCATCGGCGGCGGCCAGGCCGGCCACATCCGTCGCGACGGCTGGACCATCGAAGACCTCACCGAAGACCGCGCCGCCGCCCTCCACCTCTTCTGGCCCTCCCTTTCCATCGACACCACCCCGAAACATCTCTCGGGCAATCCCGACAAATGGAAATCCCCCGAGGATCAGGTTCGGGATCGCGAGAAGCGGTTGAAGGAGATCGATGAGTTCTTTCACCAGGCCGAAGCCTATGCCCGCGCACGTCGCACCGCGGGCCTGGGCGATTCCCCTTCGCTCGCCGCCGAAGCCGGTGCCGGTCGC
This sequence comes from uncultured Akkermansia sp., assembly GCA_964509045.1. GTDB lineage: Bacteria > Verrucomicrobiota > Verrucomicrobiia > Limisphaerales > UBA9464 > UBA6176. The sequence continues at coordinate 873 of CAZDYB010000032.1, read as the reverse complement.
CGCATTGCCACCGTCGCCACCAACGGCTTCACCCTCGTCCCCGCCTGGGAAGCCATGCTCCCGCTCCTCTCCGGCAGCCAACCCCTGTTCCTGCACGCCGACGAAACCGCCCAGATCCGCTCCGGCATCGAATGGGCCCTGCGCCGCAAATACCGTCCCGTCCTCGCCGGGGGCCGTGACGCCGCCCGTCTCGCCCCGTTCCTCTCCTCCAACCAGGTCCCCGTCATCTTCGAACACGTCTTCACCCAACCGGCCCGCGATACCGATCCCTACGATGTCCACTATTCAACCCCCGCCCGATTGCACGCCGCCGGTGTGACCGTCACGGTGGGCGAGGGTACCGACCGCTTCGGCGCCTCCAACATCCGCAACATCCCCTACGCCGCCGCCCAGGCCGTCGCATTCGGACTCTCCCGACAGGAAGCCTGGCGCAGCCTCACCCTCCACCCCGCCCGCCTGCTGGGCGTCGCCCCTCGCCTCGGCTCCATCGAACCCGGCAAGGACGCAACCCTCATCGCCGTCACCGGCGACATCCTCGACGTCCGCGCCACCGTCCAACACATGTGGATCGCCGGCCGCCCGATCTCCCTCGAGTCCCGCCACACGCGGTTGCACGAGAAATACCGGAACCGGCCCCGGCCCAATCCCTGATTCCCCCGGGAACCCCAGAGGGCACAAGCCACACAGAGGGTTGTCGAGCCGATCCATCCCGGTTTCCGGCTCTGTGGTCGCGGAGGCCAAGAAGTCACAGTCCAGGGGTCGTCACAGCCCGGGAGCTCGGAATTCATTCCGCATCCCAATGGCCTCCTCGTGCGGACAGGAATGTCCGCGCTCCCAGGGCAGGTCGCACTGGGTTCGATTCACCCGATTTCC
>CAZDYB010000031.1:15569-16797 GCA_964509045.1 uncultured Akkermansia sp. | reverse complement strand
CGGGCGATCACCAACTCAGAGGCTCTCCGTTGGTTTCCGTGATCCGCTGGCGCTGAACAAATTCCCGGATGCAAAACGAGAGGCCTCAGCGCACTCTGTTCGCCATGGACGTGTCATTGACTGGCTTTGGTTCCTGGAACGGAGGCCGATTCATGCATTTCGGTGAGTCGCTTGATGAGGAAAGATGGATCCGACTTGTTCGGATGGCTTGGGAGAAAGGGGTCCGAACCTTCATCACTGCGGATGTCTATGGTCTTGGGGAGGCTGACAAACTGATGGGAAAAGCCCTGCAGGGAGTTGCCAGAGATTCCTATTGCCTGGTGGGTGCGATCGGCCACGACTTCTATTCTGCCCGACGCGATGGTGCCAAGGGCTACCCACGATTCACGGATCCCCGGCTCCGATCACCACAGGAGTTCAGATCCTACCTTCGAATGGCAGCAGAGAGATCTCTCGAAAGGCTCAACAGTTCCCATTTCGACCTCCTGCTGCTGCACAATCCAGATCATCTGGGATACGGACATGAAGCTGTCTGGGACGCGATGCGATCCCTTGCGCAAGAGGGTGTTGCGCATCGACTCGGCGTTGCGCCCGGACCGGCAAACGGCTTCACCCTCGACCTCATCCAGTGCTTCGAGCGATTCAGTGAAGCCATCGATTGGGCAATGATCATCCTGAATCCATTTGAACCTTGGCCGGGTTCACTGGTTCTTCCAGCTGCTGCAGAGCATGATGTCCGACTCATGGCGCGCGTCGTAGACCACGGAGGCCTATTCCATGGTGACGTTCGTCCGGGACATCGCTTCGGGCCGTCGGACCATCGGTCCTTCAGGCCGCCGGGTTGGGTCGAAGCCGGCTGGAACAAGCTGGTTCAACTCCATCCAATTGCTGAAGCTCACGGGCTCACCCCGCTTCAACTGGCATGCGGATGGACCCTTTCCCAGAAGGGAGTCTCATGTGTCGTCCCCACTCTGATCCAAGAGGTGTCGGAAGACTCCAAACCGATTGAGGACAAATTGATCGAACTATCTACGGTTCAACATGTTCAGTTGACTGATGCCGAGAACTTGAGCATCCGATCCATCGGTGACAACACCGGGTGCATGGCACTCAAGGGTGCGAATCGAAGCCACTTGACCGAGCCTGAACCCGATCGATGGGCATTGACACGGGATCTGGAGGAAGCTGGCCGCCGGTGGGGGATTGATCCCGACCGCGATCTGGCCAT
>CAZDYB010000031.1:4717-15469 GCA_964509045.1 uncultured Akkermansia sp. | reverse complement strand
TCCATGCGCACCTAGTCATGCTGGTTCATTTGCTCAAGTCGAAGATTCACCGGGCCACCGTCACCGCAGCGAGCGTTGATTATGAGGGGTCCCTGACCATAGCCGAGGATCTGATCGAGCAGTCAGGTCTGTTGCCGTTCGAGCGCATCCTTTGCAGCAACATGGCCAACGGGGCTCGCTGGGAGACCTACGTGATCCGCGGGACACGAGGCTCAGGCGTCATCGAGCTGAACGGGGCGGTCGCCCATCTGGGCAAGCCCGGCGACAGGATTACAATCATGTCGTTTACGGAGATCGACACGAAGTCTGCTGTCGGGTGGCAACCCAGAGTCATCGTGTTGGGTCCCGGTAATGCTGTCGTCAATGAGCGGGGAACCTAGCGGACCATCGGATTGGAGCCCGTATGCCGACCTATACCGCCCTGCAGATCGCCGAACGTCTCAATGCGCAGGTCATCGGGGATCCCGACCTGACCCTGTCCGGTTTTGCACCGGCCGACAGCGCCAAGCCTGGTGACCTCACGTTTGCGGAGAACGAGTCGTATTTTGCCCGAGCCCGATCGAGTGCCGCCTCGGCCGTGTTGGTGTCCGATGACTTTCCTCCGGGCAACAAGACCTTGATCCGGGTTGGGAGTGCCCGGGTGGCCTTCGCCCAGGTACTGCCCCTATTTTTCCCGGAACCCTCCTTCGCACCCGGCATCCATCCCAGCGCCATCGTTTCGGCTTCCGCTGAAGTGTCTCCCACAGCCCATATAGGTCCTTACTGCGTGGTGGGAGATCGGGTTAAGATCGGATCCGGCGCTGTTCTGATTGCCCAGGTCCACGTTGGGGATGACTGCTCGATTGGCGATGACTGTCGCCTGTTTCCTCATGTCACGCTCTACCAGCGTTCCCATCTGGGTCGTCGAGTACGGGTTCATGCCGGCGCAGTCATTGGTGCGGATGGTTTCGGGTATGTGCATGATGGCGAGGAACATCGGAAGGTGCCCCAGGTTGGTCAGGTCCAGATTCACGATGATGTCGAAATAGGAGCCAATACAACGATCGACCGCGCCGCACTGGGTGCGACCATCATTTGTCGGGGAACCAAGATCGACAACCTGGTGCAGGTTGCCCACAACGTCACGATAGGCGAACACAGCATTCTGGTGGCTCAGGTCGGCGTCGCTGGGTCCACCAAGATCGGCAATAATGTCACGGTGGCCGGCCAAGCCGGCATCGCAGGTCACCTCCGCATTGGAGACCGGGTCACCTTGGCTGCCCAGTCCGGCGTCATGCATCACATCCCGGAGGGCCAGAAATGGATGGGATCGCCCGCTCAGCCGGATCGCATTACAAAGCGACAGTTGCTGGCGATTGAGCGACTGCCGGACCTGCTGCGTCGCGTTCAGGAACTGGAGCGTCGGCTCGATTCCCACAAGACCTGAAGGCCGTGACCTGAAGCCCTTGTAATTCCGGCTTCTCCCTCATGACGGATCCGGGCACAAGCAGGGGGTGATTGCCTGGCTTGGTTCGTCCGGAGTCCGTCCCCTGACATTGCGGACAGGTTCGCTGCTGTTCCTGACCTGGTTGTTATGGATGGGAGGCATCGAGCGCCTCGTCGCCGCACCCACAGAACGACCTCCCAATGTCGTCCTCATCTTCTGTGATGATCTTGGTTGGGCGGATCTGGGATGTTACGGAGCTCGCAACATCCGGACACCCCATATTGATCGTCTCGCCCGAGAGGGTACCCGATTCACCAGCTTCTACGTCGCCCAGGCGGTCTGCTCCGCATCCCGCGCAGCATTGCTCACCGGATGCTATCCCAACCGGATCGGAATCCATGGTGCCTTGGGTCCAAGCCAACGCATCGGACTGCATCCCGATGAAACGACCCTGGCCGAGTTGCTGCGTGGAAGGGGCCATGCCACCGGGATGTTCGGCAAATGGCATCTGGGCCGTCCGCAATCCCTGCTGCCGATCCACCACGGCTTTGATGAGTATCTTGGACTTCCGTATTCCAACGACATGTGGCCTAAGCATCCCTCTGCCAGGCCGGGAACTTATCCTCCGCTGCCGCTGATCGAGGGCGACCGAGTCATTCGGGAACTGGACGATCAATCGGACCTGACCCGACTCCTGACGCAGCGAAGCATCGATTTCATGGAACGCCATGCGAAACGACCCTTCTTCCTTTACCTGGCCCATCCCATGCCCCACGTACCGCTCTTCGCCGGAACCCGGTTCAAGGATCGAAGCCGTCGTGGGCTCTTCACTGACGTCATCGAGGAGATCGATTGGTCTACCGGTGAGATCCTGAAGACGCTGCGTCGGCTCGGCCTGGAGAAGGAAACGCTGGTGGTCTTCACCTCGGACAACGGGCCCTGGCTTTCCTACGGCGACCATGCCGGTTCGGCCGGACCCTTTCGGGAAGGCAAGGGTACCAGCTTCGAAGGAGGAATCCGGGTTCCCTGCATCGTCCGTTGGCCCGGCCGCATGCCCAAGGGTAAGGTCTCGGATGTGCCCTGGATGACCATCGACCTCCTCCCGACCCTGGCTGGACTGGTGGATGCACCGCTGCCGCCCCGCCCGATTGACGGGCGTGACGTGTGGCCAGTGATCTCGGGGAAGCCAGGGGCCAGGCATCCCCAGCCGGCGTACTACATCTACTACAATCAAGGCGAGCTCCAGGCCGTGATCAGCGATGGATGGAAACTCCTCCTCCCCCACACATCGCGCTCCCTTGGTGGCCGTCCAGGCGGGACGAACGGGATGCCATCCGCATACCAACCCTTGCCGGTCGGGCTGGAACTCTACCATCTGCGCCATGACCAAGGCGAACGGACCAATGTGATCGACCAGAACCCGGAACAATTTCGACGCCTCTTCCTCCACGCGGAGACCGCTCGCCAAGAGCTGGGGGATTCCCTGACGCGTCGAGTGGGTCAAGGGGTACGACAGGCGGCTAAGGTGGAACCCGGGCCCACTGGACAGTAGCGGCCAGCCCGGTTCGACATCCCACAATACCCCTGCGACGGATCGTCAGGATTCGACGCCTGCTTCGCGTATACATCACGCACGGCTCGCGCTGGGGGTCTTCCGAGGATTGACATCAGCTGTTTGGGTGTTATCAAACAGACAACGAGCCAGCGTATGCCTGCCCCTCTCCATCTTCAGCTCGATCCCCGATCCGGAGTCCCCGCGTATCGGCAGTTGATGGACCAACTCAAGTACTACATCGCCGGGGGTACACTGCGCCCGGGAGATCAACTGCCCTCGATCCGGGAACTCGCTTCGGCGCTGACCGTCAATCCGACGACCGTGGTAAGGGTCTATACCGAGCTGGAACGGGAGAAGGTCCTGGAGATGCGACATGGCAAAGGAGCCTTTGTCGGTGCGGCGAGTCCGGCTCTGCCGTTGGCTGAGCAGGAACAGGCCCTGCGTCGTTCAGCCCGTCAACTCGCTCTGGAGGCCAGTCAACTTGGCCTCTCCACGGCACGGGTGGTTTCCGTCGTGCGCGAGGAGATGGAAGCCATCCGTGGAATGACCGCCACCGGGGACGACGAACCCGTCAAGTTCTCGGTGATATCCGGAGGGGCATCATGAGGGCCACGACCTCAGACTACGGCATGGATTCCCCGGGATTGGCTGAAGCGAAGCCGGATCTCCGGGATGCACCGATCCGGATCCGTGGCCTGACCAAGACCTTCGGGGGAGTGGTGGCGGTGAACGGGCTTGATTTGAGGGTGGAGAGGGGATCGGTGTACGGGTTGATCGGAAGGAACGGAGCGGGGAAGACCACGACTCTGAGGTTGTTGGCGGGCCTGCTTCGGGCGGATTCGGGCGAAGCGTTGCTGCTGGGTCAGGACTGGTGGCAGGCGGACCCGGTGGATCGGCAACGGGTTTCCTATGTGGCCCAGTCGGGACGTCCGCCGGATTGGATGACCCTGACGGATCTATGCCGGTATTCCGCCCATTTCTTCGAGCGCTGGGATAACGGGCTGGCGCGCGAACTGGCGGGGCGTTGGGAGCTTCCCTGGGACAGGCCGTTGGGACGGCTTTCCGGGGGGCACCAACGCCTCGCCTCCCTGCTTTGCGCATTGTCCGCAAGGCCGGAGGTATTGCTTCTGGATGAGCCAGCGGCCGGATTGGATCCGGTGGTACGGAAGGACCTGCTCCGTTCGTTGGTGGAGGCCCTGATGCGAACCGACGGGTGCACCGTTCTGCTCAGCACACACCTTCTGGCCGATGTCGAACGGTTGGCCACCCATGTCGGCGTCATGGACCGTGGCCGGATCGTTGGAACCGGCTCGGTGGAGGATTGGCAACGAACCATGCGCCGGGTCCAGGTGGTCTTCCCCGGACGAACGATCCCGGCCGGAGTGGAAATTCCGGGTGTCCTCCGTGAACAGAGGCTGGGCCCAGTACTGACCGGCATCGCCCGGATCGCATCGGATCAGCAGCTTGATGGACTCCGGGCGATGGAAGGCGTCCGCGTCAATGTGTTCCCGCTGACCTTGGAAGAGCTGTTCGTTGAATGGTTTGAGCGGAGGGACGACGACCCGACCCTCGGCGAACCCTTGCCGTCAGGATTTGAAGGATTTTGGGGCCGGTCCATGAGCCTCGCCGGGGTGACGCCCGATAAACGTGTGGGTAACCGCGTCACCCAGGCCGTCGCTCCCGCTGGGCGGGAAGTCGATGCTTCCGGAACTGGACCGACCCCGTACACTCTGAAGAACGATCCCGAAACGGAATGATCCGGAAGAGCCACGAGATTCCGGATCCCAACGTCGGGAAAGGTACGCATATGAAGACCAAGCATCGGAACCCGCTGGTGATCAGCCTTCTGTTTTGGGTGTTCGGATTACTTCCCCTTGCCGCTCAATCGAATCTCCGCGAGCCCCTCATCACTGGCATCCAGACGGAAGGCTCCGAGTTGGTGGTGACGGTGCAGGTTCCTGAAGATTGCCGGCGCGTCACGTTGGAAAGCCGGCCCCGACTCGGCCAAGGCACCTGGATCCCCCGACGCGACCATTGGGTGGAGGGTGAAAGCCGCGAGATCAGGCTCCGCATCCCCATGGGTGCCGACATCGAACTGCTGCGGGTGAAGGGCGAGACAGACGCCGAGCTTCCTTTGCCCAGCGCCTTCTATTCGGGATTACGGAACTTCGCTCCGACATACCAGACCAACACCACTCCACCCTTGCCGGGCATCAGCGAGGGCGGCTTTGGTCCGATCAGCAACGTGGGCGATGTCCTGACGGGCGCCCCGGGCGCAGACCGATCAGGGACCGACGGCGGGAGTCGGGCGGTAACGGAGTCCGACATCTGGCAGATCGAGGGCTCCACCCTCTACTTTTTCAACAGCGTGCGTGGTCTGCAGGTGATTGACCTCACGAACCCCGACGCGCCCATCCTTCGTGGCACCCTGGGATTCGAGGCGCACGGCGAGCAGATGTATCTCCTGCCCAATTCGGCTGGGGACAACCGCTGGCTGGCCCTCTTGACGACGAGTGCATGCGATTGGTCTTCGGGTGAAGTGGTGGTGGTCCGTGTCGACGAAGGCATCCCCTCGATGGGCACCCGGATCCCCTTCATCGGGCAGATCCGGGAAAGCCGGATGGTTGGCTCCGTGCTCTACCTCGCTACTTACCGATGGCGGGAAGTGGGCACCGGAAATGCATGGCAATCCGAAACCGGAATCGTCTCCATCGATCTCTCGGATCCAACCGCCCCGCGAGTTGTTGGAGAGCACGTCCTTCCGGCCAACCCGGATGCCATCCAGGCGACGGATACGTACCTGATGGTGGCGACGTCCGGGCCGGCAACGGGACCCGACAATCCGTCCGATCCGCTCTGGCTGCGCCCGGGTGTGCATGCAGTCACCCTGTTCGACATCTCCGATCCTGCGGGACAGATCATCCCCCGGGGATCGGTCCAGGTTAAGGGTCGTGTACAGGACAAGTTCAAGATGCACCTCCATGAGGACGTCCTCACGGTGGTGAGTTGGAAAAGTCCTGAATGGAGGATCGTCACCCGCACCAACTGGTACTACCGCGAGTATGGGGCCAACGGCGAACGCCTCATCCCTCCCGTCCGCGAAAGCTATGTCTACAACACCTATCAACAGGTGACGCCAAACCAGACTTGGCTTGAGACCTTTGGAGTCCTGAACGCATCCGAGCCCGGTCGGATCGGCGAGCTCAAGATCATTGAGAACGAGACGCTTTTCGCCACACGCTTCGTCGCGGACCGCGCCTATGTCGTGACTTTCCAGATCATTGATCCCCTTTGGATCATCGACCTCTCGAATCCCGCCCAACCCATCATCCGGGGCGAACTCGAGATCCCCGGATACTCCAGCCATCTGGAGCCGATCGGAACCGGCCGCCTGCTGGCGGTGGGCATTGAAGGGGGGAATGCGACGGTGGCCCTGTTCGATGTCTCGGATGAGGAACGACCCACCCAACTGAGCAAGATCCATCTCGGAACCGGATGGTCCTGGTCCGAGGCGAACCATGATGAGAAGGCGTTCCGCTACCTTGCCGAACTGGGACTCATCCTCGTGCCATGGCAGGGCTGGCAGGACAACACCCTCGTTCAGGCCGTGCAACTGGTGGACCTGGACGGTGATCGGCTGGTCAAACGGGGCGTGATCCAACACCAGTTCCAACCGCGCCGGGCCACGGCCCTGAATGGACGCATCGTTTCCCTGTCCGGTCAGGAACTCCTGGTGGTGGATGCAGCCGACCGCGATCAACCCGAGGTCACCGCGGATCTGGATCTTTCCTTCAACGTCAGCCGGATCGCAGTCGACGGCGATGCCCTCGTCACCCTGTCGGCTCCGTGGGGAAAGAGTCCGAGCATCCGTCGTTCCTCAACCTCCGCGCCCGAAGTGGAACTTGGCCTGCTGGCTCTTCCTGCCTTCCCGGTCGTCGGGTTCGCGTGGCATGACGGACGACTCCACCTGCTCCAGCACGAACCCGATACCTATCGGCAGGATCCGGAAGTCATCCTGCATCCCAGGATCGAATGGCTTCCGGTGCCACGAACCAATTGGGTTGCTTCGACCAACTGGATCCATGTGACGATTCCAGGCCGCCTGGTCGCCCGTGTGGTTGGGTTCGAGGGTCACACACCTCGATTGCTGGGCGAGAGCCGGGTGACGCGGCCCGACAATTACCATGGAAACCTTTTCAATTCCCATCCTGCCCACGACGGGCTCCTCCTCTGGATCGAAACCATGGGTGGTGGTGGTGGTGGTGGTTGGTGGGACATTGGTCGCCCCAGCATCGGGATGGACAGCCCTGTGACCGGCGGGATTCCCACCGACGATCTATGGATGGGCGGGAGAGGGTGGTGGTGGTGGCAGAACACGATGACCGTTCTCGCCGAGACCACATCTCCCACGGGAACTCCAACGATCCAGAGTGTCGTCCAACTGGGCGGCAGCCCCAGGCATCAGGGATTCTCCAGCGCCCATGTTGCTGATCGACGGCTCCATGTCTCGCACCGCGAATACCTGACCCGGGAGGAAAAGTCCGGTGCCAATGCCGGCGTGGATGGAAGTATCGTGGATCCGAGCCTTCCGGATACCTGGTGGATCACCGAGACCCGCCACGCGTTGAACGTGGTCGACTTCACGGATCCGGCCGTTCCGATGTTCCGGGAGATCATTGATCTTCCTGCGGAGTTGGGTGGGATCTCGCACGGAGGCGCCCTGCTTTACGGTGCATCGCCTTCTACGAACTCCCCGGGGCGATCCTCCCTTCTCGCTTTGGCTTACGATGGTCTGGGAGTGAGTCTGGTGGATTCGGTGGACATTGCCGAAGGCATCCCGGTTCGGGTTCTTTCGGATGGGCGGGCTCTGGTGGGGGAACCTGCCGGGACAAACTCTCCGGCTCGATTGGAGGCGTGGCGGATCGGAAACGATGCACGCTGGATCCGGTCCAGTTCGATCGCCGTTCCCGGGCCGTACCCGATGACCCGCCTGGTGCGGGATCTGGTGGTGGTGGAGGGATCCTCGACACTGCGATTCCTCCAACCGACCGACGACGGGTTGACGCTGCTTGGCGATGCGGTGGGTACCTGTGGATACTGGGGTGATTGGGCGCTCGGAGATGCGGGTGCGGACGCGACGCTGTGGCTGCCCAACGGCGACTACGGATTGAAGGCGATACGCCCGATCCCGTTGGTTGAAGCGCCATGAGGTTCAACGCGACAACCCAACCTCCGGCCGTGCGTCGTCGAGGTTTCACCTTGATCGAGCTGCTGACGGTCATCGTGATCGTGGCGGTGTTGGCAACGCTTCTTGCCTCGGCTCTGTCCGGAGCCCGGACGCGATCCAGTCAGGCGGTGTGCCGCAACAACCTCCGTCAGGTCGCCCTGGCGGTGGAGATGTATATGGACGACACCGGACGCCGTCCGCGGAGCCTTTCCCGGCTGTCCGCCAAGCCTTCGTTGCTTCCCAATCCGCGGGTGATGTTGTGCCCGGCAGATCCCGGCCTCAAGGCGGTCGCAACGGCAGGGCGCGAGTTGACCAACCAATTCTGGGGCAACCGGGTGAATGTCACTCAGGAGCCATTCACCGGAAATGTGGGAACACCTGATGAAGGAACCTGGGAAGCTGAACTCCGCGAGACGACCGAGAGCGTCGCCTTCTCCTACCTGCACGCGCTGGCCTGGCGTCGGGATGGCTGGCAGAAATTGATCCAGGGGCGAGGCAATCAGGTTGGAACGACGGTGTGCCAGCTGCACGGGGTTCGCTCCCACACCCCGACCTTACGGCCCTATCAGGAATACGAGGGTCAGACCTTGCGCGCCCAACGGGACGGCGCAGTCACAACCCGAAAGATCTATCGGATTCCTCCATCGCCCGACCGGGTCATTCTGACAGGATCCGCCGGTCCGTCGGTGGCGCATTCCGGAGACACCCTGACGGTACTTCTGACGCCGGATGATTATCCATGGGAGTTCTATACGGATGCACTCCCGATGACCCGGTGATGGCCGACCTGGGTGCTCGACGTGGCAGTCACTTCCGGATTAAGGGTCTTCCAACTTGACCCCGAAAAACACCAGCCCCCAGCTCCGGATCACGACGGATCCGCCGGTGTCTGCCGCATTGCCGGGCAAGGCCGGCAGGGTTTGGTGGTGGCGCCTGATGTGGGGTGAGTGGTTCTCGCACAATCGCCTGCTGCTCGGAACCCTTGTGGGTTGGTTGGCTGCGGTCTGGATCCTCCCGTTGGTGGCCCACCCCCTGTGGTTGCTGGGATATGGCCTGCTCTTTGCCGTGATTGCCGGACCTGCCTTTGGCGGATCCGACGTCATCCATGGATGTGAGGAATTCGCCTTTGGATCTCCCATCCCGCGCAGTCACCGATATGTGTCGCGGCTGATGGTCGGAGGCGGATCCCTGCTGATCCTCTCGGTCATGGACGTCCTCGCACTCGCAGGGAACCTGTCCGACGTGCTGCTCGGAGTGTTCGTGACCAGCGGCCTGCCGGCGGTCGAGATCGGGCAACCGCTTGTGTTGTACGGGCTCGTCCTCGCTGTTCCCTTTGCGGTCTTTGCCATCGGATTCTCCCTTTCGGCCATGGCCACGTCCCGAAGCCTTGCAATGACCTCCTGGCTCTGGGGAATCTTCGTGGCGCTCATCCTCCTTCGCGGCACCTTCCAACTGGAAGAACTCCGATCCACCCGCATCTCTGGAATGATCTCTGTGCCCGCCTTCATCGGAGTGGCCTCCGCCGTGCTGTGGGTTGGTTACCGGTTCTATCGTCGGAAGGAAGCCGTCTCCTCGACCGGCAGCACCCTGCAGATGCCACCTTCCTGGTGGATCGGCATTGCGGCGATCCTGGCTGCCGTCGGAGGCATCGCCCTGCTCAGTTCCTGGTTCGTGGCCAACTTCAGTCGTCTCCTGTGACCACCTCGGTTTGGGGCTTGAGCCCAAACCCGGTCTTCAGTCCACACTGCACGTCCATGGAACGTACGCTGGTCCTCTGCAAGCCCGACAGTATGGAGAAGAAACTCTCGGGCGAAATCATCCGACGCTTTGAGTCCGCAGGTCTCGAAATCACCGCAGCCAAGGTGCTCCGCCTGACCGGACCTCTCCTCGCCGAACACTACGCCCATCTCGCGGATCGCCCCTTCTTCCCTGAGATTGTCGAATTCATGAGCTCGCGTCCGGTCCTCGCCCTGGTGCTCCGTGGCCCCAACGCCGTGGTCGCAGTGCGTGATCTCCTGGGCCCCACCGATTCCCGCAAGGCGCCGAAGGGCACACTTCGCGGTGATCTCGGCACCGACAGCATGCGCAACGTCGCCCATGCCTCGGACTCCGTGGAGAATGCCGAACTCGAAGTGAAGCGGTTCTTCAGGGCAGACGAGATTCCTGCCTGACCGACGGCCCCATCCTGATCCCGCTCCGCCTCGCCGCCCCGGTTGCCTCGTTTGGCATTCCGGGGTTTTCTCTTTCCATGACAAAGCGATGGATCGGTTGGATCTGCGTCGGAAGCCTGGGCTGGTCCGGTCTCATGGCTTCTCCGGCATTGCAGGAACGCGCTGACCGCTTCCTGTCCCTGGTCAATTCCAGCTATCAGGCTTTGTACCGGGTCGAGAGTGAAGCCCAGTGGAAGGCGGCCACGGATGTCCGCCCTGAGCATGACGCCGCCAGTGAGACTGCCGGGAAAGCCCGGGCCGCCTTCAACGGCAATCCCGCCATCATCCAGGAGGCCCGTGCACTGCTGGCAGCTCGTGATGCATTGACCCCGCT
>CAZDYB010000031.1:0-4617 GCA_964509045.1 uncultured Akkermansia sp. | reverse complement strand
ACCGGCCCGATCCTGAAGCCGGGATTGCTGGAGTTGCGGGATCTCCGCAACGCCTGCGCCCGCGAGATGGGTCACAGCAATTACTTCGCGCTCCAGGTCGCGGCCTACGGGATGAAGCCGGAGGAAATGATCGCCTTGAACGACGCCTTCATGCGCGAACTCCGGCCCCTCTATGTCCAACTCCACACCTGGGCCAAGCACGAGCTCGCACGCCGGTTCAATCAACCCGTTCCCAACCGGATCCCCGCCCACTGGATCAACAACCGTTGGTCCCAGGAATGGAATGGGCTCGTGGATGCCGCAGATGTGGATCGCTTTTTTGAAGGGCGCGATCCGTCCTGGGTGACCCGTACCGCCGAGGAATTCTATGTCGGACTCGGCTTCCCCAGACTTCCCGAGACCTTCTGGACCCGATCCGACCTCTTCCCGGCCCGTCCCGGTGAAGCCCGGCTCAAGAACAGCCACGCCTCCTGCTGGCACATGGATCTCGGGGCGGACATCCGCTCACTCATGAGTGTGGAGCCCAATTCCTGGTGGTTCACCACAGCCCATCATGAGCTGGGACACGCCTATTACTTCATGAGCTATACCCGGCCCGAAGTGCCGCCTCTGCTGCGTATCGGCGCAAATCCCGCCTTTCACGAAGGAGTCGGCGAACTGATCGGGTTGGCCGCCAGTCAATTGCCGTACCTCCGCGCCAAGGGAATCCTCCCCGCCACCTTTGTCCCGGACCCGATCGCTGTGCTGCTCAACGATGCGTTGTCCCATTCCGTCCCCTTCCTGTTCTGGGCGTCGGGGACCATGACCCATTGGGAATACGACGCCTATGCCGGGAACCTGGACCCATCCGAATGGAACGCCCGTTGGTGGCGGCACGTGGCGGATTACCAAGGTGTGGAACCTCCCGGTGGAGACGGCTCACGCGGCGAGGAATGGTGCGATGCGGCGACCAAGACCCATATCAACGACAACCCCTGCTACTACTACAGCTACGCGATCGCGACCGTCCTCAAGTTCCAGTTCAACGATCACATCGCCCGCAAGATCCTTCACCAACCTCCCCAGAGCTGCAATTACGAGGGCAACCCTGAGGTGGGCGAGTTCCTGAGCCGGATGTTGGCGGCAGGCGGGACGCGGGATTGGCGGGAACTGTTGAAGGAAACCACCGGTGAAGACCTCAGCACCCGCGCGATGGTGGAATACTTCAAGCCGCTCCAGACCTGGCTTGAAGGGCAGAACCGCGGTCGCCAGATCGGGTGGGAATGAAAAATCGCCGGGCCTTCTGGAGGCCCGGCGATTCCTGGGTCGATAGCATCAAGCTCCGACGGATGGTTCAGTACGCGGCCTGGGCGCCGTGCGTATTGCGCTTCTGCATCCAGGGCATCATGGCGCGGAGCTTGGCACCGGTCTTCTCGATGGGATGCTTCTCGCCGGCCTTGAGCAGGGCGTCGTAGCGCTTGTAGCCGGTCTGATACTCGCGGACCCAATCCTTGGCGAACTTGCCGCTCTGGATGTCCTTGAGGGCGGCCTTCATCCGCTTCTTGACCGAGGCATCGATGATCTTGGGACCGACACTGACATCGCCCCACTTGGCGGTCTCGGAGATGGAGAAGCGCATGCCGCTGATGCCGGCCTCGTTCATGAGGTCGACGATGAGCTTGAGCTCATGCAGGCACTCGAAGTAGGCCATCTCGGGGGAATAGCCAGCCTCGACGAGGGTCTCGAATCCGGCCTGCACCAGGGCGCTGCAACCGCCGCACAGCACGGTCTGTTCGCCGAAGAGGTCCGTCTCCGTCTCTTCCTTGAAGCTGGTCTCCAACACGCCGGCGCGGGTGCCACCGATGCCCTTGGCCCAGGCGAGGGCGATCTTCTTGGCGGCGCGATTGGCGTTCTGGTAGACGGCGATGAGGGAGGGAACACCCTTACCCTCGGTGAACTGGCGTCGGACGATGTGACCGGGACCCTTGGGAGCGACGAGGATCACATTGATGTCCTTGGGGGGGACAATGGTTTTGTAGTGGATGGAGAAGCCGTGGGAGAAGACGAGGGTCTTGCCCTTGGTCAGGTTGGGCGCGATGTCCTTCTCATAGCAGGCGGCCTGCTTGGTATCAGGCAACGCCACCATGATCACGTCGGCGAGGCGGACTGCCTCAGCGGTGTTGTACACCTCGAAACCCTTGTCGCGGGCCACGGCGGCGGACTTGGACCCGTCATAGAGTCCGATGATGACCTTGCAGCCGGATTCCTTGAGGTTCAGCGCATGGGCATGGCCCTGCGAACCGAAGCCGAGGACGGCGAGGGTCTTGCCTTGGAAAACGCCCAGATCGGCGTCCTTGTCTGTATAAACTTTGGCCATAAACAGGTACTTGGAATCTAACGGTCCGGTGAATTCGGGAGAGACGATTTCGGTAAGCTGAAAGGGTTCCTTGAAGCGCCTGGAATCTCAGGAACGGGGCAGGGCAACCTGACCGGTCCGGGTGAGTTCGAGGATGCCGAAGTCCATCATGAGTCGGATGAACTTCTCGATCTTGGACTCACCACCGGTGAGTTCGATGGTGATGCTTTCCGTCTGCACATCGACGACCTTGGCCCGGAAGAGCTCGGCCACCTGGCAGACCTCGGCCCGGTTCTGGGGCTCGGTCTTCACCTTGATGAGCACCAGCTCGCGGTCGATGTAGGTGCCGGGCTTGTACTCGATGACCTTCACCACATCGATCAGCTTGTCGAGCTGCTTGACGATCTGCTCGACGGTGGCGGGATCGCCCCGGGTGACGATCGTCATCCGGCTCAACGATTCGTCGTGGGTGGGGCCAACATTGAGGGTGTCGATATTGTAACCGCGACCCGAAAACAGGCCGGTCACACGGGTGAGAACGCCGAACTTGTTCTCGACCAGGACGGAGATGGTGTATCGCTGCATGGTACGTTCCTTGTCTGCGCTTTGGCGTGCGGCGTGGGATTGAATCCGGATCCTTCATCAACTCCGGGAACGCTCAACCGCACGTCATCCACTGGGCGCCTCCCGAAAATCGAAAACCCGCGTCCTCTTCAGGACTGCGGGCGAACCGGGAGCCGATGCTACAGCACCTACGGTCGCCTCAGTCCCGAAGGACGGCTACGACCGATACGAGCTGAACCACCGGAAACATGGAGGCGAACGCTACCGTCCGCCCTCGCGGAAGCAATGTGATTTTTCTTCCCGGCTCATCTCTCCCACGCCATGGCCTCGCTTCCACCCCTCAGAACATCCTCTCCGGATCACCCGGTTGCCGCGAGGTGATCCAGTAAGTCGACGCGGCGGGATCCCATCGGCGCTTCAACGGATCCTTACCCAGGCATCGCAATGCCAATCCCAGCGGCGTCATCACCAGAATGAACACCAACGTCAGGATCACCGCTCCCACCATCCGGCCCATCTGATGCCCAAACCAGCGTCCGCCCCGATACCATCCCCTGAAATGTCCCGGCCGGATCCACGCCCAGATCGCTGAGACGACCCCCATGCCTGCCATCCCCACCACCACGGTCCACGGCCACTTGCCCCGCCAGGCTCCCAACACGGTGATCAACACCAATGCTCCCATCGAAGACCACGTGAACTTCCTCCATTCCTCCGGCTTCTCGCTGTAGCGGATGTCCATGATCAATCCTGGTCCCGATCAAACCTTTGTCCCGGCCGATGCGGCTGCGCGGTGCGGTCCATCACATGATTGCCGATCACGAGATGATCGATCTCCGAGTTCACGAAACACCGATAGGCGTCATCCGGCGTACACACGATCGGTTCGCCCCGCACATTGAACGAGGTGTTCACCAACGCCGGACAACCGGTGACCTCATGCCATCGACGCAGCAGTCGGTCGAATCGGGGATGGCGAGCCGCCGATACCGTCTGGATCCGGGCGGACCAGTCCACATGGGTGATGGCGGGCAGGGTTGATCGCGGCTGGTTCACCCGCTCGACCAGGTCCTCGCCGACCCCACTTCCGGGTGCTGATCCATCCGCTTCGGTAATCCGATGTCGTTCCAACACCGGAGCCACCAGGAGCATGTAGGGGGATTCGACGCCGAGATCGAACTGTTGGGCGGCATGTTCCAGCAGGACAGCGGGGGCAAACGGTCTGAAGGATTCCCGGAACTTCACCCGCAGATTCATCTGGCTCTGCATCCGGGCCGAGCGCGGGTCGCCCAGGATGGAACGGGAGCCCAAGGCGCGCGGTCCGAATTCCATCCGACCCTGGAACCATCCCACCACCTTCTCCTGGGACAACCACCCGACAACGCGCCGATCCACTTCATCGTCTGAAACACGTTCGAAGACGGCGCCATGTTCCCTGAGAGCCTGTTCCACCGCGGCGTCTCCGTACTCCGGTCCCAACAACGCCCCGTGCATGGCATCGATGGATGCAGTCGGAGTGCGTTGGCCACCCCGGCCATGCCATACGGCTAGGGCTGCTCCCAAGGCTCCGCCGGCATCACCGGCAGCAGGCTGGATCCAGATCTCGCGAAATGGTCCTTCGCGATGGATGCGTCCATTGGCGACGCAATTGAGCGCCACGCCACCCGCCATGCACAGGCGATCTTCCCCGGTCACCCGATGCGCCTCGCGGGCGAGTC